>RGUG01000141.1 GCA_010027915.1 bacterium
GGTCACGAGTTGGGTGGTGGGGTATAGTTTGGTTTGATCAATGGTCAATTGATCGCCTGTGCGGATCAGGCTGATGCCCGTCCCCCCCATTAAGCGTGCCACCGTGGGGATCCCCTCATCGGTTCCGATCAAAATAGAGGTGCTGGTGGTCAAGGCCACGGTATTCAGGCTCACGCTGGTATTTCCCACCAACACATGACCCATCGGGACATCCGTCAACCCCGTTCCCCCTTTGCTCACCGGCACCAATCCTGCCAAGGATGAAAAGCGAATATTGGTTAACCCCGACCCATCACCCACCAATCGGCTGGCACTCACCACCCCGGCCACTTCCAATGCACTAACCGGTTCCCGGTTTAGCCCAATGCCCACATTCAGGGATGTGGTCAGGGTCGTCGGACTGCTGATAAACGCCGTATCGATCACCGTATTATCCAAGGCCACCAGACCGGTACTGGTACGACCATAAAAACGGCCATTTCTAAATTCAATCGTACCGGGCGTGGTGGTATCGGCCGTGGCCACCCGAATCCCCCCCTCAATGTCAAGGGTGGCACTGGGCACCCGTGGATTGGCCCCCACATACATGCCTTTGCCAGCCCCCAATGATACCAGCAGGTTTTGGGTACTGGGTACCACAATGTGCGACCCAGTCGATGACAATGTCAGGGGTCCTTCGATGGTCACCCGTTGCAATTGGGCCGACTCAATCATGGCATTTTGAAGTTGTTTGTTGCGAATCACTTGGGTACCGCCGCCCAATAACACCTCCGATCGAACCCCGTCTTGGGGAGAAAAATAGAGGGTATTATTGGCAAATTCCAAGGCCCCTGCCATGGGGGTGGTCGTCAGTGTACCGGACGCCAATCGCAATGAAGGGGCCTGGGTGGTACCCCCCCGAATCGTCAACCAGGCCGTCGCAGGGGTCGACCCAATCACCACCCGGCCATCCTCGGCGACCCGGAATACCGAGGTCCCCCCGCCATTGCGAAGATCCAATAAATCACCGGTGGCATTGCCTTTAACGGTTAATTTGGCCGTTGGGTCACCCGACACATCCCCCATTACCACAGTAGAACCCACTCCATACGCCATACGCACCGTTCCGACCACGGACAAGCCTGAATACACGGCCGATGGCTGAATCAATTCACCGCCCAACACCAAGTTACCTTCCACATACAAATCCGACCGGTCGGGGCTTAAGCCGGCGGGTAATACCGACGGACGACCAATTAACACATCGCCGGATACCACCACCGCACCCGGGATTAGGGTGCTGACATTGATGCCCACCGCCCGATTAACCGGGTCTATTTTTAATGACTCCCCCACTTCCAAATTGCGACTAACGATCACATTACCCAATCTCACCCGTTTACCCGGCCCTGGGGTCAAGACCAAGTCGTCCGTGTCCATCGACAACCGACCACCCGAAATGGTCATACCGCCGGCTTTGACGGTACCCAAAGGGTTCAATGAAAGCGTTCCCCTCACCCCATCCGTTAGGGGTGCCACAATGGATGAAACGGTTACCCCATTCAAAAAAGACCATGACCCCGATAAGCCCGCCGAGGTAATCCCCAACGGGCCCAATTGAATATTACCTGACACCCACACCGCCACCCCATCCGGCACCACCGATGGGCGGGTGGCCGACACCACCAATTGGGGGGTCATCAACGAAAACTGATTGGCCGTCACCCCATCGGCACCCAACTGGGTGGTACCCAATCGAATCCCCCCATTGTCCATGATCACATTACCCGACACCCACAACTCGCTGCTGACCGCCATGTCACCCGATACGCTCAACGGGTAAAAGGGTTGGGTGGTCCCAATGCCCACCCGTGCCAACGGATCAACCGTGTACACCCGTTGACCATCCCACTCCCATCCCGCCGCTGATAACAACGCCGAATTCAGGGGGTTGCGATTGTCAATCCGCACCCATACCCCGGATGAATTAAACACTTCAAAACGTCCCCCTCGGTATCGAATCGACCCTTCTTTATCCACACTGGTATCCCCAATTCGAATGGCCCCACCGATGTCTAATTTTTGGGCGGGATTGGTCACCCCAATCCCCACGTTACCCTGAATGGGTGCCAGGATGAGTGGGGAGCGATCATTGGGGATAATGGCACCCCCTACCCCCAATCGAATGGTCCCCGAAATCACAGGGTCAACCCGGCTTAAAAATTGTTGATTGGCACTGACCACACTGATATACCGGGCATCAAAGTTATCAGTGGCCACCGATAACACGTGCCCAAAAGCATCCACCGTCAGCCCCGTAATCGCCACCCCCGGCACCCGATTCATCGAGACCTGAGACGACACCGTGGCATGGGCAATGACCCATTGGGCATCACTGGTGGTCAGGACCAATCCCGGTCCCACCAGGAATTGCGAGGCCGTGGGCATCCCATTGCGATCCGCACCCAATAACGAACCTGGGGGCAATGCCAGGGTCGTCAATGCCCCTTTGGCACTGTCATACACCATCACACCCGACGAATCAAACGACCCCACACCTGTCCCCCCTTTGGCCACCGGCAACACCCCGGTCAAGGCCTCCACGTTCAGGCTGGTCAACCCACTCCCACTACCAATGAACTGATTGGCCGAGACGATATCTGCACGAATGGTCCCCACCACTTCCAAGGTACTACGGGGCTGGGTGGTACCGATCCCGACCATGGGTGACCCCACCGAGGGTGAGAAGAAAATGGTATTGGTCGACGAATCCGATGACCAAACACCATCCGATTGAGGGGGAACCCCGAAATCCGCCCACGCTGTGCCATTAAACCCTTGAAACCGACCACTAAAAAACCGAATCGTACCGGGCAATGACACCGATTGATCACCCGTTGCAATGCGAATGGCCCCCGCCACTTCCAATGCATCGATGGGGTTGCTCACGCCGATACCCAACCCCGTATTGGTTAACCATGCCCGATCGGTGGTACCACTACGAAAGACAAAGCGACCCAGTGTTGAGCCAAGGGAAGTGGCCTGAAGGGTCACCGTACCCGATCCTGACACGCCGGTGGCGGTGGGTGCGTCTTGTATCGCAGAACCCAATCGAGACCCATCGGGAAAAATAATGCCCCCATTTCGAATGCGAATAGACCCACTCACATCCAATGCCGCTTCTGGGTTGGGGGTTTGAATCCCCACCATGCCAGACGATCCCCGAACATACAGGGTGTTATTCACCACCAAATCACCCGATACTTGCAAAGAGGCCAAGGTGCCAACCTGGGTAATGTTAGGATAAGCCCCCGTTAACCGGGAGGGGGGAATATCGCCTTGAATGCCCTCAGCCGACACCGACCCGGCGGTAGCGGCATAAAACGAGGACACCGATAACGGAACCGGTCGAATGGGAATGGACACACTACCCTTGGCCAATACCTCCACCACAAAAGACAAGTCAGGCTGTAAAAAAAGAGACTCTGGAATGGGGATTGAACGGCCCAATTCAGCCACCATGTTGCCCGAAACAAATTGATAGTCAAACGTTTCAGACCAAAGGCTATTTCCTGACAACGTACTACTTCGTAACACCACACTGGATTGAACTGAAATACGAACCCGATACAACCCATTCAGCACACCCAAATCGGGATCGGACAAGGTGGTTTCAAGGTAGACCAATGGGCCCGCCAAAGAAAAAATGGCGGTGATCCCCACCATCACCCAAGCCCAAAAAAGATGCTTTAGTTGCACACCATAATCCCTTTTAGCGCCCTACCATGCACCAACCGAAGGTGGATAACCTGAAACACAAGCCACTGGTTCATCCAACCAACGAGTAGGGGTCGAGTTGCTCACCAACCGATTGATCAAAATGATTCACCATTGAATCAACCCACCGGTTTT
>RGUG01000142.1 GCA_010027915.1 bacterium
GCGGCAAGGGCCCGTTTTTTTTCGGTTAATATACCCTCTTCGTCTTCGAGGGGATGGAGGGCGTTAAGGTCATCCAACTGATACGACAAAAAGGCCAATTGTTGGTCCCGATCATCATCTTGCTGACGCATGTCGGCCAAGCGTTTGGTAACCGACGCCCAGGACCGATAGGTGTCGGCATAGGCGTCATACAACCGAGAGATCGTTGAATCAAACGAATCCAATGTGGTCAATTGGGCCGATGGATCAAAAACGGCCAACTGATCATGCTGCCCTACCATGCTAAGCCAATGGGGAGCCAATGTCCGAAGGGTTTTAAGTGACACCGACACCCCGTTGATGCGACAGTGGCCACCTTTTCGCTTGATCACCCGCTCAATCACCACCGTGGTAACATGGGGGGAAACCCATTCAGACCAGTCTCCTGTAAGGCGGGTGGCATCCAACACCCCTTCGACCAAGGCCATCTCTTCCCCTGACCGAATCACATCGTCTTTACAAGGGGCCCCACACAACAACCCAATGGCATCCACCACAATGGACTTACCTACCCCAGATTCGCCGGTGATAATGGTCAACCCTTGGTCGAGGGAAACGACCATGTGGTCTACCACCGCCATATGTTGAATGGTCAATTGCCGTATCACCACTGTGTTATACCCAAACCAGACCAATTCGACAATGGGCTCACTAAACCAAGAATATGCCCCCCACTCAGGCTCTCCGTGCACACCATCCGATCCCGATTTACAACCTGGCCCTACTTGAGCCGTGATACTCCGACTAAATCGACGAACCACCATCTAACACACCATTCATAATGTTTAACGGCATCCCAACGGCGGGAATTGGAAGCAGAGACATGACACCAATCGGGGTGATGGCAAGAGGGAATAGGGGGGATTTTCAATGATCAATGACCAAGGGTTTTGGGATGACTGGTTTGAATACAACACACCCACAGAAGGGACACGAGACATGGATAGGCTACCCCATTATGGCACCATCGAACCCGTTGATTCGCTCAGCAACCACCTCATGGAGTGGGACGATGCGCTACCACTGCGGGATTTACATGACGACCCGGAAATGGTGGCCTGGCTCGATGAGCACCTCGAAGAAGCCCGCTGCGATATCCTCAATGGACCCCAATCCGTTGAATCGGTGATCAATTCACGGTCCGCTGCATCTGAACGAGTGGACCAATCCCCTGCCACCAGGGAAGGGATTCTAAATTTGACGACCCTTTCAAACCGTATTTTTCCGTTGAACCTGTCGGTGATTAGTGCCCGGATCAAACCCCCGTCCTAACCCCCCATCCATCCGATCAAATGGTTTATAAATTGATTTTTTTCGATGCATTTTGACCAACACAAAACCCCGATTTGGAATAGCAGAATTCAGATCTCATCTGGATAATCAATGAGACAACGAAAGAGGTGAACAGACATGAGTGAAGGGGCATTTTTTCCGCAAGCGAGGGCCGTGGATTTACAAGCATTGCAACATGCGAGATTGGAATCGTCACCCAATCGTCCGAGGGTAGACAAAGAAAAAGGTGAAGACGACGACAAGCAAGGGTCATTTGAATCGGTATTAAACCGATTGATCAACGACCAATTGGGTCATAGCAAAAAAGCCACGGAATCAGCTCAAAAATTAAGTGACCTAATTGATCCGATTCAACCCACCGCAGATGGGTTTAACCGAGGGGGCCGAAACAGCGATTGGGGACCGGGCCGGTCATAATGGTCTTACGTCCCCCGTCCCTCGTGATGTGATGACGGAGGCGGAAAGCCCCCCCAAGTGGTGTCATCTCCTGTCAAATGGGGAGGAGGATAAATACGGGGGGATATAAAAAGGGGAAGGCTCATTATGGGGCCACTTCACTGAGCATCACCCCCTACATACCCGCAACCTAGGGGTAACCCTGTTGTCTTAGGATCATTCGAATCAGACTAAATTGATACCGGCGAATCTTACCCATCATCACCCACTCGATTAAGAACAGGTCATACACAACAGCAAGCCACCATACCCCACCCAACTACCGTGTGTGTCCGTATACTCCATGTGGATGCATCCTGTCTGACCTATTGAAGACCCCTGAGTGAGTCACCCGTCATCGACTACCCCTCACCTGTAACCCTACCACTTGGATTGCCACGTGCTCATCTATTCCCCACACCCTACCCGCCGCTTTACAAGTCAAAAAAAACCAATGGCCCTACCCTGTGCAGTCCGCCCCACTTTTGATACCCTGTGCCCGAATTGGATGGGCACCAACCCAGTGAAAGGAAACAGCATGATACGTGTGGCGGTGATTGGAACTGGTGCAATGGGACAGCATCATATCAAAACACTATCCCAATTGGAGGGGGTATACTTGGTGGCCGTGGCAGACCCGGTGGCACCACCGCCCGGTTGTCTACCGCCCCACACCCTCC
The DNA here is from genome assembly GCA_010027915.1 of bacterium. The sequence goes on from RGUG01000142.1 coordinate 2,448, forward strand.
ACTTTGACTCATTGGATACCCTGCTCACAGAGGTGGCCGTTGATGCAGTGTGCATCACCGCCCCCACGTCTCATCACCATGCCCTGGCGACCATGGCGTTGTCACACCACCTGGATGTCCTCATCGAAAAACCCATCACCAGCACCCCCGACCAAGCCCACGAGCTGATTGCACTAGCCCAACAATACAACCGCCTCATCCAAGTGGGACACATCGAACGATTCAATCCCGCCGTCATTCAATTGCTAACACACTATCAATCGGGTGCATGGGGCGAAGCCCGGTTGATTCAAACCCATCGCATGAGCCCACGACCCACCCGCATCACCGATGCCAATGTCATGATTGATTTGGCCGTCCATGACCTTGAAGTGATCCGGTCTATCATGGGGATGGAACCCCAAGCGGTTCATTCCATCGCCCACGCATCGGATCAGTACACCCTGGATACGGGAATCATCACCCTAACCTACCCCCATTGTGTGGCATCGGTCACCGTTAGTTGGGCAAGCCCCCTTCGTGCCCGGCAACTCAGCATGATCACCAGCCAAGGATTGGTGTCATTGGATTATCGAGACCAAACCCTGGATTGGACCGCCCATGATGGGATCACCCAGCACATACCGGTCACCCCAGAACCACCCCTTATGGGTGAATGGCGACATTTTTTATCTTGTATTCAAACCCGACAATCCCCTTGTGTGGATGGATACGCCGGACTATCCGCGTTGCAATGGGCCACCACCATGCCCAACATCCCCACCACCCCCTCATGACCATTTTATTGATGGACCCTACCAATCGCCAACAACTCACCATCGGCGTGGTCACACCCCAGGCCAGTATGGCCTTGGCGTATCCTGGTTCAGATATGTTGGCCCTCACCGATTCGGTGGGTCATCCTTGGTGGTCCTGGGTCAGCAACGCATTATCCACCGTGGGCACCCATCCATCCCAGTTGTCACGTGTCATCATCGTGGCAGGACCAGGTGCCTTGACCCCCTTGCGGATGGTGGCCACTGCCGCCATGGGACTCGCATTGGTCCATGATACCCCCATTGAATGGGTCCCCACCGATGTGGCCTGTGGGGCTGGCTACCCCCACAGCATTTTGTGGACCATATTGGGGGGGCGACGCCACGAGTGTATCGTCGGCCTGGTCAGAACCCAAGGCCACCATGTGGAACGATTGATTGACCCGATCACCATGCCCATCAACACCTGGCAAACAAAAGCCACCCAATTATCACCCCAGGCCAAGATACTATGGGCCAATCATCACCCCAACACCCCCCTGCCATCCGATGGGCTAATGGTCACCCCCCTCCAACGCATGCAACAACTCACCCAATGGGTGTCACAAGGCCATACTTTGGAACAAGTTATTGCAGAACCTATCGGCATCGAGGATTCCCAATCCGGCA
>RGUG01000143.1 GCA_010027915.1 bacterium
GTTCAAAAGGGGCGTTGCCCACTTGATTTTTAGTGCGTTTCGCACTGTAATGGGGATCCGTATTGATGACACAGGAGGTTCACCATGTTTGAGGGTATCAAAGACGTTGGCAAAATGATGAAGCAAGCAAAAGAAATGCGCGATCAAATGAAGAAAGTGCAAGATGAACTCAAAACCATTTCCGTATCGGGGGTCGCCATGGGCGGAAAAATCGAAGTGGTGATGTCAGGTGAATTGGATGTGGTCAAAGTCAGCATCGACCCGTCGTTACTAGACCCCCGGCAAGCCGACCTTGTATGCAAAGCCATCAAAGAAGCCACCAACGCCGCCGCCAAAAAAGCCAAAGATTTGGTCACCCAGCGACTGTCCGCCGTGTCAGGGGGATTAAACTTGCCAGGCATGTAGCCATGACCCAAGACACGCCACTGGCCGCATTGGTCACCCAATTATGTAAGCTACCCGGTGTGGGACCCAAATCAGCCCAACGGATGGCCTTTCATTTGCTGGGGTTGCCAGTATCAGAGGTTGAAACCTTTGCCTCGGTCATCGCCACCGTACGACGCACCATCCGATATTGCCAGGATTGCTTTTACCTTACCAATAGCCATCGATGCCGCATTTGCGACTCACCCAAACGGCACAATGGGCAACTCTGTGTGGTGGCCGATCCCCGAGATGTGGCCTCGTTGGAACGGTCAGGAACCTACCAGGGGGTCTATCATGTATTGGGGGGCTTGATTTCACCCTTGGATGGACGAAACCCGGATACATTGCGGATACCAGAATTAAAACACCGACTGGGAACCGGCGCCTTTCAGGAAGTGGTATTGGCCATTAATCCCACCATCGAAGGAGAGGCCACCATCCATTATTTGGCCAGTTTATTGGGTCAAACCGCCGTCACTGTGAGCCGCTTGGCATCGGGGTTGCCAATTGGGGCTGACCTGGAATTTGCGGATGAATTAACCCTCACCCGTGCGTTTATTGAGCGAGTGGGAATAAAATGAAAGGAGACCACCCATGAAACCATCACCGGTAGTATCCAAACGATTGATGGGCGATGAAATAGCCAAACAATTCGGGTTCAGTCATGCCATGGGCCGATCCATCGTCGATTCCGTATTTGCCACCATGACCCGTGCCCTGTTACAAAACCAATCCATTCGGGTGGTCGGATTTGGACACTTTGTATTGCGACACCGAGTGGCCCGCCAGGGACGTAATCCCCAAACCGGACAACGCATCCCATTGCCAGTGACCACCACCATTGGGTTTATACCCAGCGTGGCATTACGCCGACGCCTCAAGTCCCCGCCCAATGAATGAGGCAATGGGTCCCGATGATGAGGCATTTTTAAGCCTATTCCCAACAGACCGCCACCCATTAATAGGCCAGCATGGCATATCGGCATTACAAGAGGTGGTCATGGACCTGGGATCATGTGTCGAGATTCGGCACACCAAGGGAACCGACCGACTCAAAGACTGGGTCGTTAACGATGAGCTACTGTGCTATGTCATCGAACGCCTCACCCCCTTTAACCGAGATAACCGTGCCGGCATCGCCCGCACCCTGCATCGCATCTCAGCCATTCGAAACCGACGGGGCGACATTGTGGGGCTGACCTGTCGCTTAGGGCGGGCCATCATGGGGACCATTGACCCACTCAAAGACTGCGTATTATCCGGAAAAAGCATGCTGTTTTTGGGGTCCCCCGGCAGTGGGAAAACCACCAAATTGCGAGAAGTCGCCCGGTGGTTGGCCACCGACCATCAGAAACGTGTGATGGTAGTGGATACCTCCAACGAAATAGCCGGCGAAGGCGACATTCCCCACCCTGCCATCGGGTATGCCCGTCGGATGCAAGTCGCCGATCCGCTGCTTCAACACGCCATCATGATTGAAGCGGTTGAAAACCACACGCCCGAAGTCATTATTGTAGATGAAATTGGCACAGAAGCCGAAGCCCATGCGGCCCGTACCATTGCCGAGCGTGGGGTCCAACTGATTGCCACCGCCCACGGACACGGCATCGAAAGCATCATCAAAAACCCCTTGCTATCCGATTTGGTAGGGGGGGTTCATTCGGTGGTGTTGGGTGACGATGAAGCCAAAATACGAGGGTCTCAAAAAAGTATTTTGGAGCGCAAAGCAGCCCCCACATTCGACCGGGTCGTTGAAATCAGGGACCGTCACACCATGGCCTTGTACCGGGATGTGGCGCGAACCGTCGATGGCATTTTGGCCGGCGAGCGGGTGATGCCTGAGATGCTGCATCTCAACCGCCCCAACGAGCCACTGCCAACAAAAAAAGGCCCCCGTCAATTCTGGCTGATAGGGGTATCCACCCATCATGTTACGGGAGCATTAAAGCAGTTGGACACCCCCTTTGCCTGGGCCAACACCCTGGACGAAGCCGAGGTAATCATTGGCCTAGATACCCAAACCAAACGCGTGCCGCGACTCAATGCCAATGGCCAATCGATGGTCATCATACGGGTCAAACGTGACCAACGAGGGGAAATAGAAAATGCCTGCCGGGTGGCATTGTCGCCCCCCGGTACCCAAGACCATTTAGAAGACAATGCCATCCGAGACATCGAGCGCATTATTGCCCAAGTAAAACAAACCCATCAAGCAATGGATGCCTTGCCGTGTACCCAAGCCTTGCGTCGCATTCAGCATGATGTGGTAAGCACCCACGACCTCAACGCCATCAGCGTGGGGGATGAGCCGGAGCGGCGGGTCAGGGTATTCCCACCCCATCTATCATCATGAATCGGCCTCCGTTTATTACATTTGAAGGCATTGAAGGATCGGGTAAAACAACGGTATTACGTCGCATTGAAACATGGTGCCATGAAAATCGAACCGAATGGGGTATCCCCGGTATCGTGGTCACGCGTGAACCAGGGGGAACCCCCATTGGCCGTCATATCCGGTCTTGGTTGTTAGACCCAGGCACCACCTTTCATCATGGGTATTCAGAATTTTTGATGTTTATGGCCGATCGGATGGAACATGTGGCCCAGGTGATTTTACCAGCATTGTGCAGTGGACATGCCGTATTATGCGACCGATTTGCCGATTCCACCTTGGCCTATCAGGTGGGAGGGCGGGGATTGTCACGCCATCTGGTGGATCAGTTGCACGACCAAATGGGAATATGGCCTGACTGTACCATCTTATTAGACGTCGCACCCGAAGAAGGGTTACGCCGGGCCAAAATGAGGGCCAAGCTTGATCGGTTCGAATCAGAAGAGGTGGCGTTTCACCAGCGGGTTCGTGCCTACTACCACCAATTAGCCAAGGAATTCCCCCAACGGGTGATTCAAATAGACACCACCCCATTATCACCCGATGAGGTCTATCATCAGGTCATCGCCCACATCATGCCCTTGCTAAACCGCAAGCGATAACCCATCCCCAAACTTGGCGTACACGGGCGACTGGTCCACCATCTCAAAGGGACCTATGGGGGAAAAAGGGACCTATGGGGGAATCGGATGTCATAACGGTCCCGTTTTTAGTCAATGAAACAGGGTTACCCAAAGGTGATCAGAAAAAACAACGGGCATTCTACCTGGTGTTATAACAAAAAAAATCATTTTGTGATGATCTGGGGTGCCATCATAATAGGGGTATTGGCATCACCAAGCCGTGGTGATGTCACACAAACCAAAGAAAAGAACACGTTATATTGAGAAATGCATTCAGACTCGACCCAAGTACCATTACCACCAACCCACCCAATTTCATCATTTTTAGGGTGTCTATTGACGAACATTGCAAGGGGTTTATTTAGTATTCAATGTCAGGGCCTAACAAAAAATAGTTGCTTACCAGCACAGTCCAATAGGGGGCTAGGA
>RGUG01000144.1 GCA_010027915.1 bacterium
GAGGGAGGGATGGCCTATGCGCCCCATCCGCTGATACAACGTGGGACATACCCCATGTCCTTCGAGAGAAATGCCCTGCAAGACATCATCGGAAAGTTGGGGATCATCGGATACGATCCAGGTTCTTTCTTGGGTATCAGCAGGTCGGTTATGAGCATCGGTCCGTCTCTTTTTGGTGGGGGGGGCTCCCGCACCCAGTACACCCACCCCTATGATGACGTCTCCTTGCGTGTCTAACAGCTGCTCACAGGTGACGTGTGGGGTAGCCAACAACCCATTGAGGTGCGTTTGTGTCAAGGTGGCCGATTGTAGCTGGGTGTCGACCAGGGTGTTGCCTTTCATTCTGGCAGCGGTAAAATTGGCCCCCCTCAAGTCGGTGTGGTTCAACTGGGTATACCAGATGGTGCTACCCATCCATTCGGAGTCAGGTGCCGTTGCGTTGGTGAGTATGCAGTGGGTGACGGATGCAAAATTGAGGTTGATTCGGTCCATTTTGGCATCATTGAGGGTGGTGAGATCTAGGGTTGCACGTTGTGCTTGACTGTCCCTTAAATCGGCGTGTGATAAATCGGCTTCATAGAACCTGGCCCCATATAATTGGGTATGGGGCATGGTGGCCCTGATACAACGGGTTTGTTGGAGCAAGGCGTTGTAGAAGGTGGCTCCTGTCAGGTCGGCCTCATCCAAATGGGTTCCACTCAAATCGGTATGGCTAAAATCAAGATTCGATCCATCCAATCCCTTTAACTGCAAGTGACGAAGGTCAAGTAGGGGGGTGGTTGGATCGGTTTGCCGTCGTATGGCGTGGGTTGCCAATAGGGTGCTTAACACCGATCGTATGGTATCGGTGGGCAAAAGGTGAGCACCGGTTTCGGTATACTGCTGGAACAGTTGGGCCAACCGTTCGGGCGACCCTGCCCCTGCCATGATGGCCATCCATTGGGCACGGTGCTGGTCTTCGGGCCTCAACTGGGCCATTCCTGCAGTCGATGTGTCTAATCCTGGGGTACGCCCTACCCATTCGTGGGTGGATGTGGGATGGATAACACGCCCAGAAACCCGATGTAACAACAGAACCCCTCCCATTTCACTGTTTTTTTTTACTTTACCCTTATGTGCGAGTAGTTGTCACGTGTATTAATGCGGCCTGTAACAGGGCGGTGGGGTTAAAGGGTGGTGCGATGGATAGGTCCCTGTCGACTGGTGGATGAGCATAGATGACAGGGGGTGGCTTTTATGGGTGTTTAATACCCATTGGGGGATCTACCTTGCCGACTGCGAACCGACCCCTTATTGGCTTTATCATTATATCGATATCAATCGATGCAAATGGCAGGGGGGTAATATCGATAATGGATGGGTTGACATTTGTTCTTGGAACACGGGGGGTGTCATATAACACGGTTGGATGGTCGGTTGGGTCCTCTCAATAAGTCTTCTTCTTCATCTGCCAAACAGTTGCCTGTCGGGGCTTTAGCGGGTCAGGCGGTGAGTGTCCTACGGGTTGGCGAGCCCGCCAGAGCCAGTGCCCCGGTTTTGAGCACTGCTGATCGGGCGGTGATCATGCGTACTTTGTATCACAAGATGATGGCCCATGTGCACCATTTGCCCGATTGGGTGAGGCATGCGATGACCCAAACCGTGTGGGGGCAGCGTAATGCTCCTTCATTGGCGGGCCAATATGTTAGGCATCGTTTGAAGGCTACTCGAATCAAGATACGAAGTGGCGTCAAGGTCAGTGTACTAAGATCGCCCGACTCGAGTGTTGTTCATCATGGGTCCTTGCAGGGCATGCATCGACTCAAGACCCAGGGACTGATGCGGGTGAAAGTGTCTCAATCCCCCGAGGGCCAATATATGATGTCGTATCGTCTCTTATCCGATCATACTCGACTTATCAGGGTTCCGATTCGAGATATGTCGACCATTTTGCTTTCTCAATACCCCTTTTTTATCGATGCGTCTCCCTTGTTTCAGGATGCCGTGTCAGCTTGCATGATGGACGATCAGACCATTGGGGGCGTGCTTGATTCCCTCGTTCAACACATGCCATCTTTGATACAATGCGCTGATCAGCAGGGTGGGATTCCACTTTACGCATCGGTTTTATGCCAAGGCGAACGCATCACCATGGGGATCGGTTCATGGTCTGTTTTAAAGTCCGTTCATGCCTATTCTACTGATACGCTGGCCCTTGTTACGCCTCTTCATGGTGAGGGTGTTGATCGAGCCCAGAGGGCGGAACGGTTACATCCTACCCCCCCTCGATTGGTAGGGGAGTTATTGACGGCATTAAGACAAAAAATAGCGGCATTGGGTCAGGATAAAGCAGGGTACACCGCTGGTTTGGTGGACGGCTTGATTGCACGATGCACCCAACTTGATCAGGAGAGGTCTCTGGTGTCGCAACTGATTGTTTCTTTATTACCTGATTGGATTGGTGTGATGGGGCAGTATCTTGATGCCTTGGATGGGGAATCGTTATCAACCCGTGATGCCAGTGATCAATTCGAACAATTTGCAGCATGTGCATTGGTGTGTGCACATTTGATGGAAGCGGCGCTTCCATCATCGGGTGTTCTGCCGGTGGATACCTTAAAGGGGTGTATTCGGCAATCCCTTGGGGTACCGCCGGGGATTGACACTTCGGTTGAACTCACCAATTTTGCCATGACATCGTGGCATCAAGTGCTGCATCGTGTGCTGACGATGTGGCGGCCATTTGTGGGCGACCATTTGCTCACATACTCGATGCCTGATCACACCTATTTTGAACTCAAACCGCCACGACTACCCCGTTGGGTCACGCGCTGTTCAGGCGGTCCTGCCAGTATCATGGTGGTGTCGTTTGCCCCCAATAATGTGACCGCTTCATCGGCCATTTGTGACCTTAACGCATTAAAAGCCGATATTAGAACCCAACTTGGGGTCCATGCAACGCAAGGGCACGGCATCCCGGTTGTGCTGGTGGTGGACACATCGACCCAAGTCTTATACCCATCCGAACTCCATGACGTGCTGACCACGTTTGCCCATGACATTCAAGACCAACAGCTGATCGTCATGCAACTGGTCAGTATGGCCAAGTTTCTTCAATTGGGATTGGATCGTGCCTCAGGCGGGTTGCTGGTGACTTACTCCGCCCCGTTTAACCCGCAAGGAGAACAGGGAGATACGGTGGGGGGCACGATGCTAAGGGCATTACATAACCCGGCCAAACAACCACCGCCTTTATCCGACCTAGCGGCTCGTTTTTTTGCCTTTTTGCTACCCCATTGCAGGGATGATTTGGCACGTTACCATCAGGATGTCGTGAGGTATACAAATGAGACCCATTTAAGTTTGTTACGTATGTCACGTAGATCCAATATGATATGGACGGTTCAACCCAAAAGTGACGGCGTGCCTGTCATTGGATTGAGGCTGAAGTCAGCAGGGTTGCCTGATGGTATCAACTCTGAATTCCTTACGAAAGGTGTTTGGCAGTATCTGTTGTATCAATTAAGGGGTATCCCTATTGAAGCCCGTCAATCCATTGGCCTTTTGAACTCCCAATTAACGATGTGTGCGGGTGCGATACGGCTGGTAGTGGGTGCCATGTCATCGTCATCCGATCGGCTGACCATGACAGGGGTCCTGTCCCGGTTGGTGTTGCCGCCTGTATCCGATACCCGTTTTTGGAATTGGCTTAATCGAGCCAGTCAGGCCCACCCAACCCACATGGATCGGCCACGTTGGGATGCATTTCCTACCCCTGATGGGGTGTCATTGAAAGCATTTTTATCTTACATCCTACCGGATGAACGAGCCGGTTATGTGGGTGAGGATGGGCAACGGCCAGCCAAGCGTACTCGATATTAGGTACGGGCC
>RGUG01000145.1 GCA_010027915.1 bacterium
GACTGCGGCAGTGACTGCGGCGGCGACTGTTAATGTGGGGGTGACTGCGGCACTGACTGCGGTGGCGACTTGGATGGCGGAGATGACGACAGCAGCACCAACGGGAGTAGCAACACCATCCAATGCGACGAAAGACTTACCCGCCATGACCCCTGCTAGTCAATCTGAGGGGGGTGCAGAATCAATAGGGGTGGGTATGCAAGTGGTCATTGGCTTGTTATCTGCCGGCCTTTTTTTGATTGGTATCATGGTCCTTAGGAATCAAGCAAAGCCAAAAGCAGTCACACCCGCACAAGGGCAAGTGGACAGAGCAGTAGAGTTAGCGACTCCTAGTCCAGCCAATACTGGTCAAGATCAAAAGGTTTTTGAGGCTACCTTGGCGATACTGATGAATCCGCCTACGAGCAAGGATATTATATAACCCCGAGAGAAGACTGAGTCTGTTTTTTGACGGGTGGGCATTCCCACCCCAGTAAGGGAGCGGGTTACCTTTCCATGACATCATGGATCGTGTGGCGAGGAGAGGCATCGTCTCGTGTTTGCTTCTGATTGTTTCGCAATGAAATCAAGGGATCATGCCGCTTTGAATCGCCCACGAACTCCTGTCCGCTGTCAGTCCCTTTATCTACGAGTCGATGTTCCGCACTGATTCCGTCGATCAGATGGGAAGCTGGCGTGAACACACAACCGATACCCACTGTTACAAGAACACGGAGTAGGAACCCATGCATACCCACGGCCCGATGTGTCTTGGCATGATGGGCCCTTTAAGGCACGCTATCCCTTGATGGCCATCTTTTGCACCCCCCGCGTGTGAATGAAACAGTGCCATGATGGGCATCAATCATGCACCACTCCCCACCGGGGTCGCTCACCCTTTTTTGTAGAAGGATCACCCCAACCCCTTTGACTCGCCAACAACCAAAGCGTGTGTCTATGTCCCTACCCTGGCGGCAGGTCTCTCCTGGGTATTCCTGCCACAAAACCCATAGGGCACCATTTAAAACACGTCGACTGTCGGTTGAGTGCCCACCCCACACGCCTTCTTTTCCAGGTTGATGAGGACTGGTGGTCCCACGCTCGATCCGCGATCGTCGTGTCGGCTTTGAAGCCTCTTTTTCATCGATCATTTACCCTATCAATCATTCACCCTTTTGTATGGCCATAAAGGCAGGATGCCACCATCTCGTAACGACACCATATCGTGGAATCAACCCACCATCCGGTCACTAAAGGGGGCCGTCTTGATCAAATGATGGAACAGTGTTTACCTGGTTTGATGGGTGGTAGCAAATCTTAATGTTTCTTTAATCGCATGTAAAACCAACGCCCCGACGCTTAAATAATCCTCTAGGAGGTGAATGCCCCCTGATTAAATCCTCAAAACCTGACTCCCTGCATCCATTTGTATGCCATGTCGCGCTTATTGGGTGACATGTGGGGCCGACTTTTTCTTTTGGGTACACAGCCAATGGGAACCCAAGGCGTTGGCGTAAGAAAGAAGGTAAACAAAAGACCTGAGTTGCTCCCCACCCATTACCCATTCAAATGGGGGGGGAACACATTGCGTGGGTGTCGTTGGAAATGGCGAATGGGGTATGAGAAGTGAATACCCGCCAGGCCACCCCAGATCCCTTTTCCTACATCTTACCGCATTGAACCTGATCGTAGGGTGATAAGAGTAACCCTAACCACCATCCCATCATTGGCCCACGTCCCCATCAATCGGGCCTGTGATTGTGTTGACGAGCCAAGCCTAAAAAGGGAACGGGTGTTGATGGCGACTCGTCGGTGATACGATTGAGGTAGGTAAAAGAGGTAGAAGGATGGCGGAGAGCTAGGGATTCGAACCCCAGGAACCTTTCGGTTCAACGGTTTTCAAGACCGCCGCAATCGACCACTCTGCCAGCTCTCCGTTTTGGATTGTAGCCATCCCATGTCATCCAGTCAATCCTACCCTGCGTTGCCATGGTGTGGGTCTGTTGGGTTATTGGGCATCCATCAATGCACTGTACGGGGCGGCAAATAGCGGGTGCCGCCACCAGGCGGTTGTCTTGTCGACCTGTCCAATCCATTGTTTGTTGCTTACCAATACGGCGTCCACTGATTTGAAGGGACCCATCAAGGCCGCTACCAAAGCGGCATCCGACTGTGGCGATGACTCATGAAAATAATGGGTAAGCATCACTGGTTTTTCTATATGCTGTGACAGGGTGGTCAGCATGCGTTTGTACATGGGCACCAATGGGGTCGTGCGGTCGGTGGCGGAGATGGCCACCCAGTCGACATAGTCATCGCCGGGATAAGCCAATAACGGGTCATTCCAATCGGTATCAGGGAGATTGGATGCCCCCACGCCCCATACCATCATGAGGGAAGGGGGATTATGGAGTCTCAAGCCCATGGCCACTTGTTGGTACGCTTGTTTAAATAACGCACTGTTTTGATTGTTCTTGGCCACCCCCCATGGGGTATACTCCAAATTAAAATCGGGGGCAAACAATACCAAGACCGGGTCTTCAAACGATGCCAATGCCTGGGACCATGTACCCACCATGTCCGACCACTTGCCGGCCACAATGTCCGCCAATGGTACCACGCCCCCATCTGATTGTTGGGGGTGGATCACCAAGACAGGCACGATTTGGTGTCGATGGCACCGTTGAATATCGCGGGTTGGCATGTCCTCATCCATGGCCATGTCAATCATGAGCATGCTGGGTTTGCCGGCGTCTTTTGATAAGGTGGTAATAAGGGATGACGAGAGGGGTCGTTCGGAGGACCCATATCCCAAATAGACCCGATGGGTGATGGTGGGGGGACGGTGACATCCGGTTGCCAAGGCGATGCCCATGAGAATGGGTATCCCGATCAGTGCCCGAACCCAGCCGTTTAAAAAGATCATGATGAATTCTCCTATGGGGTGTGGTACCATTCCGGCCATGATTCATGCGGTTATCATGGCAGGCGGAAAAGGAACACGGTTTTGGCCCCTTTCCAGGGCCCGTAAGGCCAAACAATTCTTGAGTATATTAGGCGATGAACCCCTCATCGAGCAAACCATTGTCCGCATTCGGCCGGTGGTGGATCGTATATGGGTGGTGGGAACCCAAGCCCAGGCGGAATTTTTGAATGCATTACCTGATGGTGCCAAGCCAGACCATTTATTACTTGAACCGCTCGGCAAAAACACCGCCCCGTGTATCGGTTGGGCAGCCGCTAAGATCAAGTCGATGGACCCTGATGGGATCATGGTGGTCCTTCCCAGCGATCATACCATTCGAAACCCCCAACGGTTTCATGCCCTCATTGACCAGGCCGTTCAAGTGGCCCGATCGGACCATCAACTCATTACATTGGGCATTAAACCAACCCATCCCCATACGGGGTATGGCTATATCGAAGCCAAACGAATAAAAAATGGCATGGGTTCCGTGGTTCGTTTTCGTGAAAAACCCAATTATGACACGGCCGTGGGGTTTATCCAAAAAAAACGGTTTTTTTGGAATTCGGGCATTTTTATTTGGCGTGCCCAGCACATTTTTTCTTTGATTCAGCAGCATATTCCCAGTGATGCTGAATGGTACGAGCAATTGTCCACCTTGAATGGGGCGGCATTGGCGTCGGTATACCGCCGTTTACAATCCATTTCGATCGATTATGCGGTGATGGAAAATGCCACCCATGTCACATCGGTGTTGATAGCGGATATGGGATGGGACGATATTGGGTCGTGGTCTGCCCTGGATGCCCACTGGCCCAAAGACAAACAGGGCAATGCATCCAAACGCCCTGTGATTGCCTTGGATGCCACCGACAACATTGTCTATGCCTCAAAACTGGTTACCTTGCTCGATGTGCATCAAC
>RGUG01000146.1 GCA_010027915.1 bacterium
GCGTTCCCGCTGTGGTCGTCCCAATCCCAACGTTACCCGCCCCAGAAACACTCATTGCATGACTACCCCCCGCAAAAAACCGTATCCCCCGATATCCGGATAACGCCACCATGGTACCCGCCGTCGGAAACCCGGTTGAATCGTTATAAACAGATAACCCATAATTCGCCAACGCATCCCCGTCATAGGTAAACGTATCCGCAACGGCCACGCCCAGGCGCGCCGGAAACGTCGAGAGTTGAATATTTCCGACAACATCCAGTTTTTCGGTTGGCTGTGTTGTCCCAATTCCCAATTTCCCCGTAGTCGACAAATACATGCGGCTGTTTCCGTAGTTATCCATAGCGGAAATCAACGGTGTTTCAGCTCCCGCTCCCGTTTGGATCAATATCCCATATCCGCTGCCGCCCCCATTTACAAACTTCGCAGTCCAGTCGGTGTTCGAGCTCTGATACACCTTCACCGCCGCATTTGCTGTATTCGTGCCGCCCGAACCAGTCACCCGCCCCAACGTCACCGTTCCATCACCCGATACCTGCAACGCGCTTGAATTACTCGACAAAATTCCAGCCAAACGTGACCCGTCGCCTATAAACTGATTCGCCTTCACATTTCCGGCTACCTCCAGTTTTTCGGAGGGCGCCATTGTACCAATCCCCATGTTTCCCACCGCTGTAATCCGCATCCGTTCTGAAGTCAGCTGAGTCCCCGACGTGTTACCCGTATGAAACTGAAGACTATGGTTCCCAGACGGCCCCACCGCCCCAATCCGAAAACTATTATCGACCCCATAGTGCCCCAATATTCCGTATTGAGACTCAGGCGTCCCCTCCCCAATCTTAACTGTCACAATGGCCGTCCCGCCCCCCAGATTTTGAAGGTGCTGGGCCAGATACTCACCATTAAGTACATACTGTGCCACATGAAGTGCCGCGTCTGGCGTTTGCGTCCCGATCCCCACACTCCCGCTAACCACTAATCCGCCATTGATCACCGGCATCCCCCCATCGGGCAACATCAGCGTCTTTCGTGCGGCTCCGTAATCATAAAAATATAACTGCTGATCACGTGCACTATACGTCATATCCCATTTCGTCCGTGCCGTTCCCCCATTTGTCGTCGGCGACATAAACAACAACCCCATCCACCCATTATTGGTCCCGTTGTTATCCACCGTTTGCCCCGCTGATGTCGTCATTAACGTGATCACCGGATTCTGATTCTTTAAATGCAAATACGTCTGCGGTGCTTCCGTCCCCAATCCAAAATTGCCGTTCGACGTGTTGTAATACATCACCGATGGATCAAACGTTCCCCATATCGTTGTTGTCATCGCAACAACTGCAACACCCAAATACACTGCGAATTGACGACCCATGATGACGCTCCTTGGTTTCTTCTTTTTCATTTATCTCCACCCCAAATTCAGCCCAAATCGATAACTCGGATCCAACCCCTCCGTACTCGGCTGCATATACGAAAAATCAATCCCCGCCTCTCCAAGTCGTAAACCCGTTCCGAGATTCCACCCACGACTCGTGACACTCCCCCAAATGGGTAGCTGCTCCGTTACCCAATATTGCCCACCCAAACGGACGATCGATTCGTTTGACTTGATTCCGACTTCTGCCAAGGTCGTCAACTTCCCACCCAGAAATCTGTATTGCGTTCCCACCTGCAACTCCTGACCAACCGCTTCCACAGTTTTGGATGGTGTGTCCCATCCCATCTGGGGCTGAACTATATTTTTATACACAACCCCCAAATCCCACTCGTTGGTAATCCCCCACAAGCCGCCCAAATCAGCCCCCCAACCCGAACCGGTGTAGCCGGCCGCAACCTCCTGGATCCATTTCCCATTCACTCCCACAGATAGGCGACGAGAAATTTGATACCCCACTCCCGCCACAATGCCTCGACCCACATACCCAACGCCTTCGCCCGTGTCCACCAATCGATTATCAACCCCTGTTTGGCTGGTCTTGCTTGATGCAACCTGGCTGTTCAACATGCTCGCTCCCAGCCCGATTCCCTCCCACATCCATCCCACCTGGACTTCCGCATAGTCCGTTTCCAGATATTGATACGCCGTTCCTGCAAACCGAAACCCGTCAGTACTGACCAATCCCGCGGGGTTTCCACTAAGCCCGTCTATTCCCTGGGCAACTGCATATCCCCCCCGACCCGCTAGTTGGGCCTGACCACTATTATCCATAAACGCCGCTGCCCCAGACGCCGCGTTCAACACACTTGCCACCCCCATTCCAATCACCAAAAGACCCCATTTTCGCATTGCCACCCCTCCTTTATTTCACGACGACCAATCGGCTGCGTCCACTCACCTTTTCAGATCCCGATTTTGCCACCACCACGATCAAATACGGTCCGTTGGCCACCACTTCCCCCGTTAAATCTCGGCCATTCCAAAAAATTCGATTAAATCCAGCCGCTCCGCCAACCTGGCCACCCCCGACCGACTGCTGCCACACCACACGCCCATTTGCCGCGAGTATCTTAATTTCCACGTCCGCCGCCAACGACAACTGATATTCGATGACCCCGGTTGTTTGATTGGGGTTTAAGGGATTTGGGCCACTCAATAGCGATCCCAGTCGTAACCCCGTGTCCACTTTAAGGGGTGAAAACGTCTTCGTCCGGTAATTCCCTCCGGCATCCCACGCCGCTACCTCCACCGTGTACACCCCGGTCGTCAACGCAGACCCTACCGTTATCGACGCCGTCACGGATGCCTGAGTCACCCCCGACATACTCGCCGATGCAACCGTCGCGCCTTGGTGATCGTGTATCGCGATATTCCAGCTCGAAACCACCGAGTCTGCGTCTTGTATTCCAATCTCTAAATTAGGGTTCGCGCCAATGTAGTCCCCTGTCGCAATCCATTGCCCTTCCGACATCAGTCCGCCAATACTCGGGGCCTGCACATCGATTGCCATCGGCATTCCACCACTTGTCGTCGCATAATTATTACCTACGACCGGTACAACGCCACTCGATTCCGTTGCCGTAGTCGACACGATCGACACGGTGCCCCCTACCGATCGAATTCTCACCTCTACCGCGGCCTCCGGCCGAATAACCATTTCACTCGGGGATTCGGTCCGAACTGTGTCCGCAAAGGACACCCCCGCACACCCAACAACTACCAAGCCAACACAAATCACTCGAGTCCAAACGCTTACCACCGCCAGCCCCCTCTTCAAACAACCAAATTTATATCAAAAATAATACCGATAAACGTAAAGTAATTTATATCGACAAAAAAAGTCAATCACCCAAATACGATACATTTGGGTTTCTAAGGTGGCACCTTTTCTGCGTTGTATCCTGGAACCTTTTTTACACGAGCAACTGCGTGACCCACATGATGTATTTAGTAAACGGTTCCAACAACAGCTGAGATAAAATCAACGTGCCTATTATACGTCCAATCTGTAGAAAAAAGACCACCGATCTCACATCATTTTCAGGACGTACCCCGTGTGTCGCTTGATCCGTAATCCGGGCCCCAGCAGGGTCGACAAACAAGGTAAACAATATGGTTGCCAGCCCATTCACAATTCCCGACAACTGAATCGCGGTCGACCGATACTCTGGCAACATCGCTCCCGCTAACAGCGCGCAGAGCACCCCAATCGTATATACAGAGGTGACCACCATATTTAAAATCAGAAATCCCTTAGGCAAGGGCTGCCACGAAATCGTCTTGAGCGAACTCAGTTTGGGAATCCGAATCATCTTCACAAATTTGACCAACCGATGAGGTGCAAAAAAACTAATCGCAACCCGTGGCACCGATCCGGTCTTGGCAAATTTCTTAATC
>RGUG01000147.1 GCA_010027915.1 bacterium
AAAAATGAGGGGAAAAAAAGGACGTTAGAACCCGTGTTTCAATGCAGTGGGATCGTTGGGTTCAGGGGCATCCTCTCCAGTGCGTGGGGCCGTCTGATCGTCCCCATGACCATGGGCATCAGTCCCCCATGATAATGGGGTGTCATGTCACGAAAAGAGGGGGAATAGGGGGGAATGGACTCTCTTGGTTACAGGGTCAGCATGGTAATGGGTCATGGGTAACCCCGCATGGGTGATGGGGTGGTGTGGGCACGGGTGCGACCACACCAGGTATGACCAGTGTGCTGACACTACCCAATGGGTAACCGTGTCGTTCCAATACCCATCCAACAATGAAAAAAGACAGGGAATCATGATGGTGTCATGGCACCTGGCCAGGATGGGTCTCGTGATGACTTAGCCGGTGGAAAGGGGGGTGCCCAGCGTGACCCCATGGGTGGTGTCTTTTCATCGGCAAGGGATGGGGTGCCAGACCCCACCCGCCCTACTCAATTAGGAGGGTCTTGCTATGACCCTTGAGAAGGGGAGGAGGGCAGGATCAAGTGGCATGAAATCGCTATCATGAGGGGTTTATTTTGTGCTAAAATAGGGAACTTGTTTGGGGTGTCTGGTGTGCGTTGATGGCCATCATGGAGATGGCTTTTGGGTCACAATCGAAGTGTGTGAGCGGGTTTACAAAAGGGGTTTTGTCATGATCGCATCTGATGGGTGAGCACCCTGTTGGTGGGCCGGCCCACTCTCAGCCCTGTGAATGGATGGTTGGTTTAGTGAGGGACCTCTTGGTGATGGGCACCGCAACAGGGACCATAAGGGGTGTCGCCAAGCGGGGGGGCACGTGGATACGGGGACAATGAAAAAGTGGGCCGTGGGACTACTGCTAATGGGGTGGGTCTTGACATGGTGTGTGACCATGGCGGCCACCTTGTATCTAGAAGGGGAAATGATGACCCCCAATGGCCCCATTCGAGGGAATCAACGGGTCACTGTTTTTTTGAAATCGCCCTTAGGGGATGGGAGCCCTGTATGGTCGGATGTCTACAAGGGATGGGTACAAAAAGGAGGGGGCACACCAGGATCCTCAATCCCGCTGTGGTCAGAAACCCAATGGGCCTATTTTGACGAGGGGTTGTTTTATTTCCCCGTGGGACTTGACACCCCTCTGCCCCTTCACTTGATGAGCAGTACCACGGAGTTTTGGATCCGTGTGGGGGATGTCGAAGCCCCCGTCCCACACTTTACCATCCCCCTGTCTTCTTATGCGTCGTATGCCGATCGGGCGGGGTGGGTATCAGCCAATTCGTTAACGGGTACACTCATGCCTTCTACGGTCACAGGGGCGTATGCTAATATCAACCGATTGGGTCTATTAGAGGGGGTTACCCTGAATGGCTTATCCCTTCGGGCAACCCTTACCACCGTGACGGCCAATGGCTATTTGGGTATTAATATCACCCCCTTGTTTCCCTTGGATGTCTCGGGTTCGATTCGCATCCGGTCATCGGGGCTGACCTTCGGGGATGGATCGGTCATGCGTACTGCCCAATTGATATCCAGTACGGCGAATGCCCTCACAGGGGTTGGGTCCGTGAGTATCATGACGACGTCGGCCAACGCCAGCATCCAGTTCCTGGTAGATGGCCAGACCCAAATGGTGTTATCGTCCGGTAACCTAGGGCTGGGGGGTGTCACCCAACCCCAAACCCGATTGGATCTGGATGGGGCCCTGCGATTACGCTCCACCGTCGGTGGTAGTTTAAGACCAGGGGTGATGGTATTTAGTGGGTCTCAATTTATGGGGTATGATGGCAGCAAATGGGTGGCCTTGGATATGCCGCTGGCACCCAAAGTGTTATGGAAATCAAGTTCACCCACCCAATGGGTGGCGTCGGGTAATCGGGTGGCCATTGGCCGCTCGACCACCGATGTGGCGTTACAAGTGGTCGGAACGTTGAATGCCACCACCATCCAAGCCACCACGTTGAGAGGGAATGCGGCGAAATTATCCAACATGCCGGTGACATCCTTTACCACCTCACTACCTGTTTCAAAAGGGGGCATTGGGACGACCGCCCCGCTGGCCAATGCCATTGTGTGGGGGAATCAATCCCCCTTGGGTATCGGCTACATCCGATTGTCTCAGGGCCGTTGGTTAGCAGGCGGACGAACAGGCGGAATCGCCGGTGTCGTGGTAGGGGATGCGTTTTTGTCACTCTTACCCGTTTCGACGGGATGGTTGGCCCAGTGGTATCCCGTACACGACCATGAGATGACCTGGCAAGATACGATGCCGTTGGGCCAACTGACCCTCATGTCCAATGCCCATGTGGTCTCCGCCCTTCCCATGGTCTTAAAACAGCCCTGGCTGGAGCAAACAGGGGGAGGCGATTTTGTGCCCATGAATGGCGGCGTGATCAGAGACATTCAGTTTGAGGCAGCCGGTCAAATTGAAACCCAAGACGGCCGACCCTTGGTGTGGATGCCGGCGAGTGGTCAAACCAGTATCGGCAGCTACAACCTCCCCTTTCAAACAGTGGATGTGGCCGGGGGGATTCGGTTGGGCAGTAGCCAGGTCAGCCAAGAAGGGAGCATTCGCTATGAGGCGGTGGGGGGCTTATGGGGTACCAATGATGAAGGGGATGTGGCACTCGGTACGGTGCCCAATACCTGGGGGGCCATGGCTCAAAATGGGAAACAAATGGTGGTGAGCCAAAACCTGGGTATTCGAACCTCTGCCAATCGCACACTGGCGGTCAAAGGCAGTGTGGGGGTACAAGGGGGGGTGATCGGACGTGTCGGTATCATCGGTGGGGTCATCCAATGGCCCATGACGGTGATCGAATCGGCACGTGTATCGGCCCCAACCTTTTCTGTCATCGGGTCGTCAATTGGGTTGGGCAGACGGGCTGTATCGGGTACCGGGGTGTCCATTGCCCTGCCCGCACAATTCGGTGGCCTTCTCATTCAAGACGACGGCATTCGCGGTGAGGCATCGTTTATCAGCCCCCTGACGACCCCTACCGTGATTCCGGTGTCCAATCCCACCGTACTAAACCCAGGGGGGGCCGTGGGATTCGGTGATGTGGTCGTAGAGGGGGGACTTGCCGCTCGATCATCGGATTTGGAATTGTCCGTGACCGGGACCACTCGGTTGCCAGATGCCACCATGACGGCAGGCTTGGAAGTGGGCAATGTGGTAGTAGGATCGGGGAGCCCCCTCGTGGGGATCGGGTCGGTCAGTGTGTTGCCAGTGGCATGGTCAGTCAATACGGATGTATGGATTGGGACCCGCAACGTGTTGACCGGCACCACCACCCGTCCGGATGTGGTGGTGGCGGGTAATGTCATCATTGGAGGGGGCATTGTCATGGCCCCACGTGAAGGACAATCGTTGCGGGTGTCAGGCAATGTCAACATGATGGGGAACATGCCCACCATCATCGGGGGTCAAGAAAGCAATGGGGCACGATTGGAACTGCAACTGACAGGGACAGTGGGCCAACAAACGGGCCTGTCTTTTCTTGATTCAAGAGAATCAGTGGTGGGTAGCATCGCCGATAATGGGATGTGGCGTATTGGAACCGACTCGCGGGTGGCCCAGGTGATGATACCGGCTGGCTCTGTGAGCACCCCGTCGGTTTATTTGGCATCCTCTGACGATGTCTCGCAGGTGGCAGGGGGGATTTATCGCCTCAACCCCACCCTCAACGTATCGGTATGGGATGGCACCGTCGCACCGGTGATATTGACGGACTATCCCCAGGTGTTAAAAGGCCTCACCTTACAAAGTGTGACCCTATCGATGGTGACGTTG
>RGUG01000148.1 GCA_010027915.1 bacterium
AGCACATCCCCCAATTGAATGAGTGGTTGGCCACCCTCCCCCCCACCACACGCACTCCCTTACCGGCCCCCATCTGCGAGCGAATCAAGGCCACGGCCAACTGGGCCATCCGTATCAGCCGCGATCTCGCCATAGAGTTGGCCGATCCATCCATCAGCGTAACCGAACAACGGGCCCTCGACATCTTGACCGCATGGATTGGGTATCATGGGCTATGCCTGACGCTCAAGACCCATGCCTATTGGAAAGGATATATTGACCCATTAACCCACTCTCAAGAGGCCATGAAACAGGCCGTGATCGGGGTAATGACCGGGCCTATCCCCACGCAATGGCTCGACACCCTGACCGAGGACACCATCGAACGAGACGCACCCCTTATACAAGCATGCCTCAGCCAAATGGCCGCATGTTTTCCTGCTCAAATCCCCACGACACTATCCGCATCTGAGCAAGCCCTGACCCTACTGTTAACCCTTCGTCGTCAGCAATGGCCCCAAGAAACCCACCCATCCTGCCTCGCATGGGTCCCATCGGGGATCATATCCCGCTTAAGCACCGACATTCACCCCACTTTACGGGTGTGGATCGTCACCGCGTGCCATGCAATCGCAACACCCCGTGTCAAACTCTTTCCTTTGATTATCGCCACTTTTAAGGCTCAAAAACAGCATCAACGCTATCCTTTAGAACACCTATATGAACATCCCAATTGGGACAAGATAGTGGACACTTGCCGCCAAGAAGGTCGGTTAAAAGCATGCAAAATGGCATTCCGAACCCAACGCCCCGCCACCCCTTACGACCCTAAGTGGCTCAAAGGATATGATGCCATTTTAAGGCATTACCCATCCAAACCATCGCGCCACACCGATGAAATCGACGCCTGGATCGCCAGTGACACCCCATTCGAAACCCTTGAGCAAAGACCCCGACACGACAACCTGATAGACCGATTGCATGCCCGATTTGACCATCACATCACCCACGCCACGCCACTGGCCCCGTCGGCCATTCGACAGGCTTTTTTGGCCCGTCAATGGGACTGGTTGTCCAAATGGGCCCGCACAACACCCCCGGCGTCACACGGTATCGAGACCTTAATGACAGACCATCCCGATGATGCCATCAGCTGGTTGATCGCCAAGGGACAATCGCAATTGGCCGTGTGGCAACAGAACGGATGGGTCTCAGACGGGTTATGGGATCAGCTGTTGAATCATGACGCCTGTCGACCCATCATCTGGCAATGGGCAAGCCAAGCAACAACAGATGCGTTACCCCGATTGGTCTTGGCGTCTGGACGTCAAAAGCAGTTTCCGGAGAAGGGGTGGAACAACGTGATCCGCACCCATCCCAACCGATCATGGCCCTTATTGCTCCAAGCCAGTCTGGGAACCAGTGAACCAAACTGGCAACAGTGGGGAGAGGCTTTTCCCCATGATGTGCTCATCTATTGCCCCCTATTGACCGTCGTCGAAGGGGTGTTTAACCAACACTTGGCCCATGATCCCTTGGTCATTGATCACACACATCAATACCGTGGGGTCGCCACCCTGACGCAATGGATGGGGGCTGACCCAGCCAAGTGGCAGCACTGGCTGACCCGTTGCCACCGTGACGCCATTACCCATTGTCAAACCCCCGACATCCTTAGCACGTGGTTACAAGGTGCCATCCAAGCCAACCAACTCGATCACATCGC
The DNA here is from genome assembly GCA_010027915.1 of bacterium. Next base: position 1,706 of record RGUG01000148.1, read on the forward strand.
CACCATCCTTCAGCATCAATCCCATTTAATACGAGACAACACCCTCACCCGTGAAGCATACTTGACATGGTTTAGGAGTCAGGCCAACGAGGCCATCACCCATTGCAACGACCCCGTCCTGTTGGGCCACTTATTATCTGCCGCCATCCATCAACGAGATACCACCAGTATCGCAGCATTATTAACCAAAAACATGGCACCCGATGATATTACCAAGGGCTGGCAAGCCTGGGTCACGGTTGACCCAACAGCCGCCATCGACGCCGGTTGCAACACCCCTCACATGGCCATCATCATCCGCCATTGCACGGCATGTCCGGACATGACCATCGACCAAAAGCGTTCGGCATTTGGCCATATCATATCCAAATCGTTATCGGATGAATTACGTGAACTGGCATGGAAAGAGTGGTTGGCTTGTGACTCAGAAGGTGCCATCGCTTCCTCAGCAAGGCACCCCACCATCATCCCCCTGTTGGCCCATCAGTTGACAGCGTCTGGTAACGAAACAGAACTGCTTCGACTCATTCGAACCAATGGGTCATCCCCACCGGCCAACCAGTGGTTGCCCCACACCCTTCAGTGGGTTTGTCACTCATCAAGCATGGGTACCCGTCAAACGGTTTTGGAGTGGGCAATCCAACACGCTTTGGAGCATATCGAGGCACTGGCATCGGCAACCAATAGTGACGTGGTACTCTCCCATATCCTCCGCCCCTTACCTGACGCCACCCGACAGGTCTTGTTTATTGGTGGCGAAAGCCGTTGGTCTGATGAGCAATTAACCCGCATTCAAGGGGCTGTCGCACCAGCGGTTTATCAAGATTGGATTCAAAACAACCCCCATCAATGGGCACGCTTGATTCAAACCCATCCGTCCAAAACCAAAGACTGCCCCCCTCAACTGGCTGGTCCTGTGTGGGAGATCTTACGCCAAGCCGACACCTTTTCAAACCGGGCGTTTTCAACCCTTCGCCCACTCATCATGAAGATGCCCATATCCGATCAACCCACTACCATTATGCACTGTACCAACCAACTCATCAGGGCGGCCGGATGGCCCGGTAACACATCGGAGTGGAATCCCTATTTACAACGTCATGCGTTTTTGGCATTGGCAGACGATGAGTTCAGGGGCTTAACCCAGGCCGTGTTAACCGCCCGTATTGAGAAGGATTCCACCATCATGAACCCCAACATCCTAAACTGGGTGGGGGAACATCATCCCGACCACTTAAGTATGATCGAAGAGGCCAGCTGGTATCACACCGAGCAAGTCAAGACCCTGATTGAAACCCTTGGGGCCCAGCATCGGCATATCACCACCTGGTGGGATCGTGCCGTCACGCGCTGGCACCGGTATCCGGAAAAAAGCCGCGAATGGGTCCCCCTTTATTGGGCCATCCACCCCACCCTGGGGGACAATTGGCTATCATCATTAATGGGTGCCCCTGAGTCGGTGCTAAACCTCTTAACCCCCCCTGTCTGTCAGACCCTATGGAATCTGCCCGCCCTGTTATCAAATCCCCAGACCCTCAACCCGTTGCTATTACAATGGAATGACAACCCCGTCGTGGCAGAGAAGATGCTAACCGCCTTGATCGAGACATTAAAAACAGATGTCAAAAGCATGACCGATGCGACGATGAGTGCCCAACGACAAGCACTCATTACCCATTGCTTGTCACAACTCGAAGATAAAACCAGTGAGGCCGAACAGACCGCCTATAACCAAGTCGCCGCATTAAAACAAGCCGAAACGTTTCAATTCACCATCCCATCCGACCCCTCCCACCGAATGAATGCCGAGATGTTGGCCTGTATGGTGGGCAATTCGGTTTTTGATGACCACTGCACCGATCCAACCCCCTCACCGGTCACATTAGGGGCCTGGCTCCATGATCTGATCTCCTCTTTTGATCAACCAAATATGCACCCCTCTTTTCAATTAAAAACGAAGGCCCCCCGACAAACCATTCAATGGCTTCAAGAGGCCGCCCAACTCGCCCAATCCCCAGATACCATCACCCACCAAACGCAATGGGAACAGTTGCTCACCATGCCGCCCCATACCACCCGTTTGATCTCAATTGGGTCCCTCATTC
>RGUG01000149.1 GCA_010027915.1 bacterium
GGCCATCTCGGAGCGGATGTGAGCATGGACCCGGTCGACATCGGCCTCGGTGAAATAGCCCCGTCCGACTCCCGATTGATTGGTCACCACAATCAGGGGGTAACCCGCCGCTTGGAGTTGTTGCAAGGCCGGTATGACACGGGTTTCCAGTGCCACTTGCTGGGGATCCCCCAAGGAGGCAGGGTCTGAACGCTCCACCATGAGGGTGCCATCTCGATCCAAAAAAACGGCCGGTCGCATGTTAGTCATTGCCTTCATCATCAGACGTCCACCAGTCTTTTATAAACGCCAAGGCGGACGATTTGGATGCTAATTTGCCATCAATCTGGGCATCATACACCATCGTTAAAATGTCTTGAATGTGCTCACCGGGGGGAATGCCCATCCCCAATAAATCCCGGCCTTTGATCAAGGGTGGCAGGGGCCCGTCCATCATATTCAAACGGGTGGCGGTACTCAGCAAATAGCGCACCAATCGGGCCGAATGGGGATAAGCCCCTTTAATCAAACCAATCACCCATCGTAATTTGGCGGTTTTGGCGGCTATTTTGAGGTCTCGGTCCGTTAGGCCCTGATGGGTCGCGGTTTGAATCAGGGTATGGGTGGCGGCCATGCCCACCAACAGGGGCGAAACAAAGGAGGGGCTATCTGAAAAGCGGTTCAAGAGGGGGGCGACAATGGTCGTGGCGTCCGGATCGAGTGGGTAGGCATGCACCAACCACGCCGACACCATCATCGGAAAGGTAACCGATGGGATACGCCGCATGGTATCGAGGGCATAATGGGCCACAGTCCACTGGTCAGACTGGGCATAGGCCTTGCATTCGGGCCATTGGTCCAACAGGCCCAGGGGTTCAAACCACGACAAGCCCACGCTGGGCCGGGGGCTTAACAACAACCATTTTTTGATTTCATCACTGAGGCGTTCTTTGGATACAGAGGCCAGGCTCATGTGTTGACACAAGCGTTGGGTATCGGGGTGAAGGGTACATTCAAAGCGGGACAAACAGTGCAGGGTACGCAACAACCGCAGGGGGTCACGGTCAAACGAAGGGGTGAGATGCCGCAAACACCGGTTGGCCAAATCGGTTTGACCGTCATACGGGTCAATTAATTGATGGGATACCCAATCAATGCCCATGGCATTGAGTGTAAAATCACGGCGCAAGGCCGCCGCCTCAAACGACAAGGTGTGATCACAGGTCACAGCAAGATCCGCATGACCCGGACCGGTGTGGGTCTCTTGTCGTGGCAAGGACCAATCAACCGACCCTTCGGGCCCATTGTATCTTACCACCCCAAATCCGAGGCCTTGGGTGATAAGGGTGCCGAGGGGACTAAGCAGCAACATCAGGTCCTCCATGGTCGGAACGCCATAAATTTCGACATCGATATCGGTACCCGGATGCCCCAACAAAAAATCACGAACCAAGCCCCCCACCAACACCGGGGTGGCCCCTTTAAGGACCAGTTGATCCAACACCGAGGCCACCAGTGGCATGTTAATACGCACGTAGTCGACCGGTGATTGCCGTCTGAGTAATGACGTCACATCATTCATCAGGGTATCACACCATTTTTAGGGGATAGAATCAAGTCAAGATACGGTGGTAGCCATCGGGGATAAGGGGAAGGACATACCAAAGGCAATGGGAAGCAGGCCCATCATGATAGGGACCAGAGGACAGATGACCCATCAGACACTGGCATCAGGGGGGCCGCTAAGGGGAAGGGGAACGACTATCATCCGATACAGGAGCCCCAATCAAGCACTGTAACCTTAATGAGTAGTCGGTGTCAGATGGGCCACGCGTCAGTTGCACCATGAGGGCCGCGGCCAGTTGGCGATATCGCTTCGCCTGCTCATCTTCAGATCCGCCGCCTTGGGTTAACCAAGTTAAAATCGAATCATCAGCACCACCGGCAGCAGCAGGAGAAGCACCACCGGCAGCACCGCCAGTACCATCAGCAGCAGCAGGAGCAGCACTGCCAGCACCAGCGGCAGCAGAAAGTAAACGCGTCGCCTCATATTTCAACCCATCGGAAGACGCACCCGAACCAGAAGAAAAAGAAGAAGAAGAGTCAGAACCCCCAACACCACCCGCTGAATCAGTGCCACTCACCTGATTTAAATGCGATATCAAGGATGAGCAATCCGACGAGTTCCTCAGGCTTGAGGCCTTTGCCTGTGAATCAGCGGTGTAAAAACCCGCCCGATGGTAATGGGCCATTTGATGGGTCACCGATCCGTGTAAAGACATTGTCTGTGGTGTGACTGGCGACGATCCAGGGAGACTGTAAACCAGCGTGTCATATTCACTCACCCCTTTGGGAGCAGATGTATCATCATGGTATCCCCAAATCGCATGGATCGTGATCTCATCTCTTAGAACCATCTGTTGCAAATCACGCAACACATGGAGTCGTTCACGTAAGCGTGTGGTTTCAGCTTCGGAAATACCAGACTCTCTCAGTCGGCGTTGGGTGTTTAAAATCATGGGTTCAATCTGAGCGTACGTGATCGTTGTGTTAGTTTGGACCTCCTTTGCCTTTTGCTGACGCCAAGTTGTAATCGCTGTCTGTTCATCAATACTAAGTAGAGGGAGCACAAGTGCAACGGTAGTGGGTATAGCAGCCTCATTAACACAGGTCCCCCCCAATCCCAATCCAGTGGGGGGATCGTTAAACGCCACACCCGTAACATCCGTCAAATCGGCCCCACTCAAAATAGCACCCTGCAGTTGGGCACCCGTCAAATTGGCCTGTTGCAACTGAGCACCTGTCAAATCGGCTCCAGTCAAAATAGCACCCTGCAGTTGGGCATTCATCAAATTGGCCTGTTGCAACTGAGCACCTGTCAAATCGGCCCCAGTCAACGTGGCATCCTGCATTTGGGCCCGAGTCAAATCGGCCTGTTGCAACTGAGCACCAGTCAAATTGGCTCCAGTCAAATTAGCACCCTGCAGTTGGGCACCCGTCAAATTGGCCTGTTGCAACTGAGCACCCGTCAAATCGGCCCCACTCAAAATAGCACCCTGCAGTTGGGCACCCGTCAAATTGGCATCCTGCAGTTGGGCATCCGTCAAATTGGCATCCTGCAGTTGGGCATCCGTCAAATTGGCATTGGTCAAAGTGGCCCCACTCAAATCCAATCCACGCAAATCCAATGGTTGTTGGGCACGATGTTTTAAAACCAGTTGGATGGTGCTGTTCTGATCGGTACATGCCGCCAGCTGACCTGTTCTTGCTGTGTTTAATATTGAGCGTAGTGACGCTTTTACCGACTCTTGGATCGATGTATCTTCGGTGTGAAATCTTAACGTGGATAACACTCGATCTATCAGATGGGCATCACCTGCTGGAGCGAGATGTTCGATTCCGGCTACACTGGCTGCACGTGGTGTACCGAGTGGCGTAACGGATGGGGAACCTGGTACGTTAGTCATTGATATGCCTCGTTTCTACTTCATAGTGGTGTTAACTTCATTATCGTGAAAAGATCAGAAAAAATCTCACTCTGTTTGGTTGTGGGGGGGCCAGGGTAGGAAGAAGAGAAGGGTATGTAGGCAGTGTGAGGAGATATTAACCCAAAGGATCGTACATCCCAAGTGAACCGAATCCAGAAAAGAGGTTGGGTTTTGCATCAGCCAGCCCTTGGGCACAAGGGCATGGCTGGGTTATCCGTTCACTGGTGAGGGGTGGGCTATTGGGTTGGCTGAGGGAGGGGGTTGCGCTGAAACTTGGTCAATAATTGGACGATAAGATCGCTTCGTTCTTCAGG
>RGUG01000150.1 GCA_010027915.1 bacterium
GCTCATCGACAGACGGGCGGACAGGGGTGTGGTGGGGTGAACCCGGGACTTCTTTTAATGCACCGACCCCGTCGGTACCATGGACGGCAACCCGGATAGGGGTCAATGAGCCACACCCATCATCACCATGAAAAAAAGATAGTCGGGGAACCAACACCCACATCACTCCTTACTGAAGGACGATCACTCCCGAAAGGGAGGGGGTCATCAAGGGGAATCAAAACGGGGAAACCAGATGAATCGTAATCAAAAAAAAAGGGGCTGTCAAAACACGACCCCGAACCGGCTACGCAGGATTCATGGCAACAAACGAATGAGAAAAGAGGGGCATGGGATGGGTATCGCCGTATGCTTCAGCATCAGTCTGGTCCCATTATGGGGCCATCGGGTGTGGGATCCCCAGTGGTGATCCACCCATGCCACCACCGCAACCAGGGGCCACCAGTCTTGCACACAGGACAACAGGGTGCCGTGACGGTGGGGATGGCATGAAGACACCTGAAAAAAGTAGAGAGGACAGGCGTCAACCGATTGATGATTCAGTTGGGTATGGGGGTAGAAAAGACGGGGTGGGAGCGGGCATGACCGTCAATACATTAACCAGACCTCGGCAAACAGTGGCGATAAGATAACCAAAGGGTGATGAAGGGGACGCCCATCACATAAAAAGAGGGTGGGTGTTGGGGTGGTGATGGCCACCCAATTGATCCATTGTCGCGATGGACTCACAACGTGATGCCAGCATCAGCCAATGGGATGAACGGCCAGGTCAGCGTTGATAGCCGGTGATCGGTGGCCACCCTGCAACCCTCAGGCGGGGTGTCGACCCATCGTCCGTGAGACACGCACACCGGCGGACGTGACGCCTGAGTAGGTAGGAGAGGGTATAGGGGGCACGCTAAATGGATCCCCATACATACCGGGTGATCAGGTTCCATTGGCGTCGGCACCTGACCCACCAATGGTGTTGAAATGGCACGGTGACCTGAAAAGTAGACCCTTTCTGGGGTGTGGACTGAACGCTGATTTTACCCCCATGGGCGGTGACAATGGACTGAACAATCGACAAGCCCAATCCCACCCCTTCGCTGACGGCATTGACTTGGTAATAAGGATCAAAGATACGGGTGAGGGTATCCGGTGGCATGCCCATGCCATTGTCTCGTACCGTGAGGCTGGCATGGCGTCGAGATACCGTGACCATCACGCTAATATGCCCATTCGATGCACTGTATTTGCATGCATTATCCAATAAATTCCGACACACTTGCCTCATTTGATGGGGGTCGGCATAAAAGGGGGTGTCATCGACCTGGATATCAATGTGTTTGTCGGGGTAGCGATGGGTTAAGTGGGCCCACTCTTCCATCACAATGTCCGCCCAATTAAACCACGCCATGTGTAACGAATTGCCCAATGGGTGGGCCCTAAAAATGGTCAGTAAATCCGAGACCAAACGGCGCATGATCAGGGCTTCATCCGTAATGATGCGCAAGGCATGTTGGTATTCGGTCGGGTCATGGGATTTGAGTGCCACTTCGGCACTGCCCAAGATAATGGCCAACGGGGTACGAATATCGTGAGACGTCATGCTTAAAAACCGTTGTTGTTGGGTCATCATCTTAACAGAGATGATGCCGTTGAGTAGCAGAACCAGTGCCACAATCGTGCATAAGGTAATGGCCACCATCATGTTGCGTAAAAAAACCAGGTTATGCACCGTCTGGGTGACCACCACGCCCAGGATTAAATACCCATAGTCGGTGTCACGAATCATAATATGCCGCTGATAGACTTTTAATTTGGTGCCGTCATCACTTTCAACATCTTTGATGACATCATCATCCCCTAGGGTAAAGGGCAAATTAAACCATACCAAGCTGGGTGATTTGGCCATGAGTTGGCCATCGGGTCGCATAAACTGAACCAGTACCGTACCAGATGTGAACTGATTGGATGTGGCAGAAAACAAAAATCGACGGGGATCCGATTGAAAACGACGGGGGTTCTTGATAATTTCGGTCATCAAATAATCGCCCCAATGCACCAGTTTGTGTTCAATGGCCCGATGGACTTGGGCCCGATAATTGGCATAGACTGTAATGCCTGAGAGCAACAACCCGACGGCCACTAAGAGGCTAATAATGTGTCTGAATCGGCCACGCACAATCGGTATCCAATGCCATGAATGGTGTGAATCAGGGTGTTGTCATGTCCCTTGTCAATTTTTTCACGTAAATACTTAATATAGACTTCTACAATGTTGGTTTCGGGAGAAAAGTCATACCCCCACACTTGTTTTAAAATCAAAGGCTTGGGTACCACTTGATGGGTGTGTTCAACCAAAAAAAGCAGCAATCGCCATTCGGTTGGCGATAGGGTGATGTTTTTCCCACCCCGACTGACCAAATGAGCAGCGGGGTCTATTTTTAAATCGCCTACCATCAGGTACTCAGGCGGTGCGGGCAATGTTCGTCGGATTAAGGCCCGAATACGGGCGACCAATTCTTCAAAAGAAAAGGGCTTGGTTAAATAATCATCCGCACCGGCATCCAATCCGTTGACACGCTCGGAGATGGTGTCCCGGGCCGTTAACATCAGAATGGGGGTGGCATGCCCTTGCTGTCGCAACAAACGACACACGTCAACCCCATCCCCATCGGGTAAGGTAAGGTCCAGAATGACGGCCTGATACTGGCCACTGGTGGCATGGGCCACACCTGCCACCGCCGATTGCACATGGGTCACCTCGTACCCTTCAGCGATTAATCCATTAACAACAAAACGCGCTATTTTGGGTTCATCTTCAATTAACAACAGGGTCATTGTTTAAAATGAATTAAGGTTTTGGCGGCCCCGGTGGCCATTCCCACACCCCATCGCACAATCATGACACCCCCTACAAAACCGACCAGTGGGTCTACCATGGTCAACCCCCACACTTTGCCCGCTACCAATCCCACAATGGCCAAAATGCTCGTAAATGCATCCGTCAACACATGCATGTAGGCCGATTGGATATTATGATCGGCCTGTTCATCATGGGAATCGTCCACTTTTAGGACCATGGCCGACACGGCATTGACCACCAATCCAATGGAGGCGACCCAAATGGCGGTGTCAAAATGAATGGGCGAGGGATCAAGGTATTTGCCAAAAGACGCCCACATGGTGACCAACCCCACTATCACCAATATGATCGCATTGGTATAGCCCGCCAATGGCAAAATATCCGATGACCCTTGCGTTAAGCGACGATCGTGTGTCCAGCGTCGCACCATCCAATAAGCGGCCCACGAAATCAAGAGGGCCCCCACATGGGTCGCCATGTGCCACCCATCTGCCAACAAGGCCATGGACCCTGTCCACCAACCAAATATAATTTCAAATCCCATCATCACCGAATTAATGGCCACTGCGACCATTAATTTTTTTTCGTGATGATGGGCCATGGGCGTCATGACAACGCCCGATTAGGACGACATGTCATCCATGTCAAAATCAAGGTCTTCAGGAATGTCATTGGTCGGGCGTTCTAACTCTTGGTAATCGTAGCGTAGTTGGTTGGAAAACTCTTCTTTCAGTCGGTTTAATTCGGCTTGCACTTGGGCAACGTCTTTGTCTTTGCAAAGCGAACAGGTCGGGGCAATGAGGCCATGAATACAATAGATAACCGATACGGGTGAGGTGAGGTCATGTGACATTACAAAACTCCTTGGTGCTTTAGTTGAGCGATCAATTGCTCCCAACCCAATCGTATAGAAGGGGGTAGGGGGGTA
>RGUG01000016.1 GCA_010027915.1 bacterium
CCCGCCACGATCAATGCTACCCCTACCCACCATGGTACCCCATCAGACCGCCGCTTCCGTACTGTTCGTGCCATGGGCCGTGCCATGGGTCGTGCCATTATTACCCTTTAATGGTCACACGATCCCCCACCCGAAACCGATATTTTTTGGACAATCCCCCATTTATCTCTAGTACATAAGGAACCGTGACAGGCGGGGAAATAACGTCCATTGAACGAGGAAAGGCCGAGTGGTGAATATGGGACACAGATAAATCAGACGATACAAACAATAAATCCAGGGATAAATAAGTGTTTTTCATCCAAAACGACTGCCGTTTGGGGGCCGGAAACACAAACCACATGCCACGATCGGCTGGTAAATGGTGCCGAAACATCAAGCCTAACTCATGTTCCTCAGGGGTTTTGGCCACTTCGCACGTAAAACAGTGATGGCGAATACAAACCTCATACGCCCACAAAGAAGAAGAAAAAAGAAAGAGAATCCCCCATATGAACCAGGAAGAAGCGCCCAAACCCCTCAAGGGTCTATGCAACCGCTGCGTTGTTAAACCGCAAGGCCAACCGTGATTTTTTACGGGCAACCGTTGAGCGCTTAATAATGCCTTTGGTGGCTAATTTATCGAGGGTCTTAAGGGCAACCCGAAGGGTGGTTTCAGCCTGAGACGGGTTGGATTCAATGGCCTGATTGGCTTGCTTGACCACCGTCTTGGCGAGGGTTTTATAGGCCAAATTACGCTCCCTATTGCGTTGGTTAATGAGGACATTTTTTTTGGCGGACTTGGTATTGGCCATTTGACGACTCCTTTGTTTGATTCAAACCAGTTCATGATCGATGGCCAAGGTAGGCCTTAAGACAGGTTAAAAAAGCATACTACGTTACAAGACAACGATCAACACCATGGGGTTGATCATCTTCCCGCTGAGGAGGGCGAATGGGATGAGGGATACTGTTTTAACAAGGCGATTTCAATGCGACGGTTCTTGGCCCGGTTCGTCTCAGAGGTATTGGGAAAGAGGGGACGATACTCACCATACCCAGTCCCCGACAAGCGTTGGGGAGACAAATTAGACACCGCCATCAAATAGGTCATAACCGAATACGCACGATAAAACGATAATTCCCAATTGGACTGAAACGACGCATTCCGAATGGGACGGTCATCCGTATGCCCATCTACCACCACGGGATTCTGTGTTTCCGCTATAATGCCGGCAAATCCTTTGAGAATGCCTTGGCCAAGTCCCGACAAGTTGGCATCCCCTGATCGGAATAACACCGGGGATGAGAGGACCACTTTCACCTTACCTTCATCAACTGTAATACTGCTGTCTTGTTCTAGGTGCTGGCTTTTAATTGCCTGGTTTAATTGTGACAACAGCATGGCATCGGCATCCCGACGCTCGAGACGCTCCGACATGCTAAGGGGTGCCGATCGGGTAGAAAATTCCCCTTTAAGTGAATCCGTCACTTGCTGGTATTTGACCGGATCAATCGTGGACATTGAAAACAAATACACAAAAAAAATCAACAACAAAGACATCAAATCCGAAAACGAGACATAAAAATTCTCGACTTCGGTATGCATTTTCCTCATGAGCGGATGGCCAACTTTCGTTTGACCGTGGCTCGGTCTTTTGCTGTTAACAACATATAAAGCTTTTCTTCCACCACAATGGGCAACTCGTTACTAGCCATTGACACAATGGCCTCAACCAACTGTTCTTTGTGCACCGCTTCTTCGTGACTGCTTGATTTTAAACGTCCAGAGAGTGGCAAAAACACCAAGTTTGAAAACGTCACCCCATAAAACGTGCACACCAAGGCAAGGGCCATATTGGGCCCAAGGCTTTTGGGATCTGAAACATTGGCCAATAGTTTCACCAATCCAGCCAACGTCCCAATTAACGCCAACCCAGGGGAAAACTTGGCCATGGACTCAAAAAATAAAATGGCTTGTTCATGACGGGCCTGTGAACGATCAATCATCTCCTTTAACAGCACCCGTATTTCAGCCGGATCCACCCGATTGACCACCAATCGCAATGCCGTCTGTAAAAAAACATCTTGAATGCCCTCAACATCCGCCTCAATGGCACCCCGCCCATCACGGGTCATGCGCTTGCTATATGTTAATAACAAGACCACATCGCCGATAAACGTACCCCGTCGAGAACGAAACAGCACCTTCATCCACCCACCCAATTTATTGAGCTGTGAAAACGGGAAATTAATCAATGAGGTACTTAATAACCCCACCCCCACCACAAGGATGGCCTCTCGACTCACAAATAAGTGGGCATCGTTACTACCAGCCGAAAAAATAAGCTCAAATAAAATAAACCCCACCAACCCCAATCCCACATACAACAGTGCGATCATGCCTAACTCCCTACCCGTCTTGAACGGGGTAATTGAATGCGACCATCACGATCCAAGCGTTCCGCCACCACCAGCACCTCCGATTGGGCACGATCAATCTCATCTGGCGAAAGGCTACCCGAACGCAAATCCAAAAATTGGGTCACCGTGGCCCGTGCATTGCGAGGCAAAACATCCATAAACCGATCCACATCACCTTGACCCAAGCCAGATAATGCCGTCGCCAAAACCTCGATTCTAACCTCACTACACAATAACCTCAGGGCATTGTCATCCAATGATTTAAGGTCTTCAAACAACAACAAAGAGGCACGAACACGACGATAGACATCGGGCATCCCCCGTTCAATCATACCCAGCAAGCCCCGCTTTTGCCCCCCTTTCATGTGAGCAAACAAATCTGATACCGTCCCGTCACCCCCAGACAAACACTCTAAGGCCGCCTTAATTTGGGTTTCAAGTTTGTCTAATAAGGTGCGATTCACCATTTTTTGTTCAATTAACGATGCCACCACGGCCACTTGTGTTTTGGAATCAAATTGTGCCAATAAGGTAGCGGCCATGGATTTGTCTAAAAAATTAACAATGAGACCGATGTTTTCAGGGCCCACATTTTCTTTTTTTAATAAATAAATCAAATTGGGCAAGGAGTGGGGATCCACAAAATCAAAATACCGCTTAACGGACTGGGCAGCCCCCGTGCCACCACCCCCACCGGCACCCTGAGGAAGCGCCATGTCAATGGTCGGGGACACCGTCACTGAAGGAGGCGGTGCCACAGGCGATGCCCCCCCGCCTGACAAGGACAAGCGTGATACCTTACGGGTAAGGCGCAGGGTTAACAAGACATACAACAACACAAACAAGCCCATGACCCCCACACCCGAAAGGGTAATCAGGTTGGCCGTTGAATTGACCTTGTCTTCTTGGCGTTCTAATTCTATTTTTTGAACCGGCCGAGGCGGCACCACAAACGGCTTGTACGTCACCACGATTTTATCCCGGCCATTCACCAAGCCCGCTAATTCACGCACTGTGGCTTGGGCACGACCCACCTGAGAACGGGGAAACGACCGATTAACGATTAAAGAGACGGTCATGGATTGGATGGTCGGACGAACATAGGTGGTAACCGAATCAAATGGCAATTGTCTCATGGTATCCGGTGACAAATTTTTGATGGCAGGGAACCCCGGCATAATATTCACCTGGGACGGCTTGCGATCAGTCACTTGGGCACGGCTTTGACGGGTATAATTCACATCATAACGAGGTGCCGACAATAGCACATCCACCCGAACAACTATTTGATTGGGGCCATACATGGTATCCAGTGACCGTTGCAAGCGGGTAGCCAATTGCTCTTCAACCGACACCTCATCTGGACTCCCCGCCACCAGTGAACCCGAGCCAAGAAGTAGCATCCCCATCAATAAAGCCCATAATCCGCGTTGGTTGATCATATACTGTGTCTCCTATTGGTTATTGTGGCTTGGGACCGCGAACCACCCACTTGCCATCTTCTTCTGCCACCACGGGCTTGCCCCCTTGTTTTTTCACTTGGGCGGCAAACTCATAGGCTTTATCTTGGGTATTAAATTTACCCAACACAATCGTATCCGCCACCACCGCCACCACGTCTTTTTTGGCCGCTTTGCGTGCTTGCTTGGCCGCCTCTTTGTCTTCATCAATTGCTTTTTCTAACTGGGCCACCGTCTCTTTGAGTGCCGTGTTACCATCATCCAAAAACACCGCCGTATTCCATGCGGCCAAGGCTTTCTCTCGCTCCGCCATCATATAATACGCTGAGCCCAACCGTTCAAACACCGTGGGATTTTCACGATCCAACACCGACAACAGCAGCAAGGCATCCACTGCCTGCTGATAATTTCCCCCATAAAAGCCCACTTCTGATCGCTTCCAATATTTTGATTCCATGTTTTCGACCTTGTAAGCATCCGGCTTCAATTCCAATAGGTCTTCCATTAAATAGCGGGCCTTCATGTTTTGGCCCGTTAAAAATAGAACGTGAATTAACACATCACGGGCCACTTCATTTTTACCCGTCAAAATGGCCTGCTGTGCTTCCAATATCAAGTTATTTGCTTGGCGCTTAACCGGCTCATCCACCTCATTATCACGTGAAATCACCGCATTGGCTTTGGCTACCCGCTGCTCAACCGACTGAAACTGCCGCAAAATCGCCGCCTCTTTTTTTTGGGATGGGGACCACTTGGTCGGCGGGATTTTATCCAGTGCTTTCAATGCATCCGTGTATTTTTTTTCTTGCATGGCTTGGCGGTATTGTTTCAATAAATCAGGCAATAAATCATCGGTGTAAATAAACGGTTTCTCGAGGTTTCGGGTCACCACTATGGCAGTGGGATTGGCCGTCGACCACAACTGAACGGCGGGAGATCCCGGTACCACCGGTCGTCGCCGACGCTGGGCCATGGCATCACTGGCCATCCCATTCAATACACACACCCCTAATAAGCCAACCATTAGCCAACGCCATTGGGCACACTTCATCATGTCAACCTCCACGCCATGTCTTGATACCTATCCCTAAGCATGATCATTACCATTCGTCACAGGCAGCCACGATGGCTGCCACGGTCTCATCAATCAATGCCTCCGTGTGAACAGCTGACACAAACTGACTTTCAAATGGGGACGGGGCCAAATACACCCCCTGAGATAACACCCGACGATACCACGTCGCAAATCGATCACGGTCAACCCTCATGGCATCATCCGCATTCTGAACAGGGCCTTCACACATAAAAATTGACCACATACTGCCCAATGAGGTCACATGCACAGGAAAGCCATCCAACCGAGTGGATAAACCGGTTACCAATCGTTGGGTGGCCTGTCGGGCCTGTTCAAACGCCGGGGTGTCCTTTAACAATGACAACGTGGCCAACCCCGCCGCCATGGCCAAGGGATTACCCGATAATGTACCGGCCTGATACACCCCGCCCAATGGGGCGACATGATCCATTATAACCGCTCGCCCCCCATAAGCCGCACAAGGAAGCCCCCCTCCGACTACTTTACCCAAACAGGTCAGGTCAGGCACGACACCATACACCGACTGGGCCCCACCCAATGCCACCCGAAACCCCGTCATCACCTCATCAAAAATCAAGAGGGCCCCCACCCGATCACACGCCTCACGCAACGCACGCAAAAAACCAGGTTGGGGAAGAATCAGGCCCATATTGCCCATCACCGGCTCAACGATCACGCCCGCTAATTCGTGCCCCCACGCATCCAATGCTTGGGCCAATGCACTCACGTCATTAAACGGCAATACACTGGTCCAAGCAGCCCACTCGGGCAACACCCCCGCACTATCCGGCGTCGATTGTGTGGCCAATCCAGACCCCGCCGATACCAACAAGGCATCCACATGACCATGATAACAACCCGAAAATTTCAGTAGTCGCTTACGACCCGTTACCCCCCTTGCCAAGCGAATGGCACTCATGCAAGCTTCCGTTCCCGAATTAACAAAGCGGATTTTTTCCATGGAAGGAAAAAAGGATTGTATCAAACAAGCCAACTGGGTTTCGGCATGATGGGGTGCACCAAAACTGGTGCCTTTTGTCGCCGCCGCTTGAATGGCGGCCACCACATCCGGATGGGCATGCCCCAAAATCATGGGCCCCCAAGACAACACATAATCAATCAAACGATCCCCATCCACGGTCACCAAATAAGGTCCGGTGGCATACTCAATAAAGCGTGGAATATCCCCTACATAAGAGAAGGAGCGCACAGGGCTATTCACCCCACCCACTAATATGGCCTTGGCCGCATCAAAACAGTCACGAGATGTCAGGACAAACCCTCCTCATCTTGAACGGAACAAGACGATGGTCGGGGCGACTGGATTTGAACCAGCGACCACTAGCACCCCATGCTAGTGCGCTACCAGGCTGCGCTACGCCCCGACATGAGCCTGTCACTATAAACTAGGTTGCAGGATTAGACAATTCCGAACCATCCGTCGACACGCCCACAGGAGAAAGTCCAAGGGTATCAGGCGTGGCCACACCAGGGGTATCGGATGAATCGGTATCCGCTGAATCAGACGGATTGACCATGGCCAAAAAGGCCGTGCCATCCATCACTTCTTGCTCAATTAAGGCCATCGAAATGGTATCCAACAAGGCCCGGTGATCAGACAAAATACGGGTGGCTTCCTGATAACACTCATCAATCAGTGATCGAATTTCATCGTCAATTAAGCGGGCGGTATCGTCAGCGTAATCTTTGGAGTGGTCACTGTAATCACGCCCCAAAAAGACAGCCCCCTGGCTTTTACCATACCGACGGGTTCCCAAGCGCTCACTCATGCCATAGACACACACATAGTTGCGGGCAAGATCAGTGGCACGGTCAATGTCGTTTGAAGCACCGGATGTAATCGAGCCAAACACCAAGTCTTCTGCAATACGCCCCCCCATTAAAATCTTAATTTGATCTTTAATTTCATGACGCGAAATAAGAACCCGATCGGTCTCAGGCAATTGCAACGTATAGCCCAAGGCCATCCCCCTGGGGAGAATCGAGATCTTGTGAACGGGGTCCGAATGCTGGCACTTGACCGCCACCAGTGCATGGCCCACTTCATGATAGGCCACAATTTTTTTGTCTTGCTCGGTCAATAAACGGGACTTTCGTTCGGGACCTGCCAACACCCGGTCAATGGATTCTTCGACTTCTATCATGGAAATCGTCTGACGGTTTTTTCGGGCTGATAACAAGGCACTTTCGTTTAATAGATTGGACAAGTCCGCACCAGTAAACCCAGGTGTGCGACGGGCCACCACCTCGAAGTCAACATCTTGAGCCAATTTCTTGTTGCGACCATGAATACGCAAAATATCCACACGACCCGGCAAATCTGGTTTATCGACCACCACTTGTCGATCAAATCGACCGGGACGTAACAAAGCCGGGTCTAAAATATCAGGCCGGTTGGTAGCGGCCAATATAATCACCGTGTTTTGATCATCAAATCCATCCATCTCCACCAACAATTGATTGAGGGTTTGCTCACGCTCATCATGCCCCCCGCCTAAGCCAGCCCCCCGATGACGACCCACCGCATCGATTTCATCCAAAAAGATAATACAAGGCTGAGACTTTTTGGCTTGGGCAAACAAATCACGCACACGAGACGCCCCCACCCCCACAAACATTTCAACAAAATCAGACCCCGATAAACTATAAAAGGGGGCATTGGCCTCACCGGCCACCGCACGGGCCAACAATGTTTTGCCGGTACCAGGCGGCCCCATCAACAACACCCCCTTTGGAATTTTGGCCCCAATGGCTTGGTATTTGGCTGGGTTTTTAAGGTAATCGACAATTTCTTTCAATTCTACAATGGCCTCGCCCGCACCTGCCACATCTTGAAAGGTAACCGGCTGATCCCCAGCGGCATACTTGGTGGCTTTGGACTTGCCAAACGTCATGGCTTGGTTGTTGGCCCCGCTGGCCTGACGAAAAATAAAGTACCAAAGCACGGCAATCAACAAAAAGGGTAAAATAGCCTGCAAAAACAATGACCATGCCCAGGATGAATCCTCGGGATTGACCTTCACTTTCAGACGAGGATCTTGAAGGTGTTGAACCAATGCCGGTGTTTCGATGTAATTGGACTTAAATTGAACCGTTTTTTTGGTGGCTGGGTCTGTATACCGCCCCAGAATACTGCGATCTTGTGTCCGCACTTCAATGGCGGATACTGCCCCCGACTCAAAGCGTTTGAGCAATTCAGAGTAGCTGATTTCCACCACTTGAGACCGTTGCCCCCAATATGAAGAGGCAATCGAAAACCCGATCAGAGCGGCAAACACCACCCACACCCATCGTTTGTTGTCACGCTGAAACCGCTTGTTGTTTTTCTTTTGTCTTGGCATCAGGGCATCTTACCCCACCCCGCCCCATCCGTTCAACCAGGTATATGGAAACCCCATGAAAATCAGCTGGACCACCCGGCCGATCGCCATACCTCAAACCGCAAGGTCGGGTTGGGACTGCCCCATTGAACCCGCTTTAACCGATCGGGAATGGGAGGGAAAAAGCGATCACATGCCATGGTGGCCAATAGGCGGGTCAGGTAAATCGCTTGCAACCGATGATGCAACAACGCCACTTGGTATAACTGTTCTCCCCCCATGACAAAGGTGCGATAAGCAGAGGACAGGGTGGCCAATCCCAAGGCATGTTCGAGGCTTTGGGCCCTCATGACCCCATCGGGCAATACCAAATTGGATTGGGTGGATACCACCACATTAACACGGTGAGGCAGTGGCGGATTGGGCAATGATTCCCACGTGCGACGCCCCATAATCACCGCATTTTGACGATGGGGAGGTGCGGCGGTGGTCAGGTGCTTAAAATAGCGCATGTCATCACGGCTGTGCCATGGTAGGGCATTATTTAATCCAATACCCGATTGACCCGATTCAACCGCCACCACGATCGAAAAAGAGGCCGGTACTAACACGCCCATTGAATTGATTTTAACACCATTAACAAGGGGGTATTCGGTGACACTGGTTCTCGAAACGCCACCTTGTCAATGGTACCCAACTGGGTCATGACACCATTGGCGGTGGCGTGCAAGGCCACTGCCATCCCCCGGCATTCACATGTCAATGCCCCGTCTGCTTCCCGGATAATCTCGGCATCGAAGCGTACGTGACCACTGGCCTTACCATGCCGATGGGCCCAGGCCACCACGCTGTCTTCAATGGCCTGTATTTGCATCACGCCCATCATGATGGGTTTACCCGGAAAATGCCCCTTGGTGAACGGATGATCGTCAGGGTATTGATACGATGTCACAAACACCCCGGCGGCAGGGTCATCATGGCGCACCGCGTCTACCCAAATCATGGGATCTTGTCGGGTAAACCATTCACGTGGTACGGGGGTATGATCGGACAGATCAGGACATGTGCCCTGTTTACTGGGGGCCCCATCCCCCAATTTGGACGGGTCGATGACATAGGCCATCAGTTGACCGGTGGCCAAAAGATACTCCCCCGTACGCAACTGGGCATGACACCGAATAAAGCCTGCTTTTTCTTTTCCTTTGGTCACCGTACTGACGATCATATCCCCGATTAACGCCGATCGATGCACCACAAATTGACTGATACTGGCAAACACAATGAGGTGATCCCGGTTGTAATCGGTACACACGATCGATGCCAAGGCGGCAATTTCCATGTACACCGCAGATAAAATGGCCTGTCCTTGCGAAGTGGGTTGAAAAAAGATGGACCGGGAATCCGATTCTGACACACACAAGCGACATTCCCCTACAGTATGATCCGGCATCACCGTCATGACCACATGGTCAATCAACACATTTTCGTGCCGGTGTTCCAGACGGCTCAGCAGTGCGGATTGATCATACTCACGAATCATGGCTGATCAATTACCTGGCGCAGTTTGGAAAGGGCTTGATTCAGTAGCCGTGAAATATGCATTTGTGACAAATTTAATCGGGTGGCAATTTCAGCTTGCGACAACCCCCGGTAAAACCGAAGAAACACAATGCGTTGCTCACGACGTGGTAAATGGGTCATTGCTTGACGCAAGGTGACCCGATTTAATAAGGTCATTTCCGTGTCATTGCTACCCAATTGATCCATCATGGTGGTCGACCCATCCGATGTGCCCGATCCAGAGGTGAACGCCGGGGCATCCAGTGAGACCACCGCACTGGTTTGCCATGCCTCAATGCTTTCTAAGACCGTTTCTTCAGACAACCCCAAGGCCAATGCAATCTGAGGAATAGTGGGGCTGACACCATCAAGCTGGGTTTCCTTGATGTAACGCTTGATGCGTGAATATTGTTCTTGCAACTTGCGTGGCACTTTTAATATCCCCCGCTTATCACGAAAATAATGCTTGATTTCGCCTATAATATTGGGGGTGGCAAACGTGGCAAAATCAACCGATTTGGCCAATTCAAACCGATCAATCGAACGCAACAACCCAAACGTACCAATTTGAATCAGGTCATCGATATCGTCTCGATTAAATGCCAACTTTCGGGCTATGTATTCAACCAATGGCATGTAAGCACGAATCAAGTCATCTTTGACCGTGGTATCTCCTTGACCAAAATAAAGGCCGATGAGGGTTTCTTTATCCATGGTCATACTACGACCATGATAGGGTTTTGGCATGGGGTTGCATCCTTAATACTAGTGACCTTTTTGTCTTGTGGGGTGAGACGATGTATATGCCCACCATCACCACTGGTTAAACATCCAAACGAATCCATACCGCCAAGAGGCTATCACAAGGACAGGCTTTTCATCAATTTAAACCCATACCATGCCAACCACCCCACTACCCCTTTGACCCCTCAAGCCCGTGGGTCGCAAGCCACCTGCCCATCAAAAAAACAACCCCTTCCTCATGTGACTCATTTAGATGACCCCCGCCCGACTAACGGATCTGGCCGGCCATCACATTCACCCTGTCCAAAAACGAGACCCGAAAGTGCCTGTTGGGATTGCATTTGGGCCTGAGTCCAATTAACACGAGGTTCTGGTAAACAAAACGGCACTCCTAACGGAGTGTCATCCCCACGCCTAACACAGGACCTGGACAAAGGAGGAGGAGCTGATATCACAACCGGGGTCGTAGGGGGCGATGATAACCCACCAGATGACATAAGAGACTGATGTCCAAATTGGGAATAATTCATCAAAAACAATGCGATCTTGTTAGAATGTGACCCATACCGTTGCCAAGAAGAAGTACTGATGGTGGTTAAAATCCGACAGATACCATCATCGACTGATCGAAAGGATTGGGTCAACTCAAGGGTTGATTCAACCCATTCTAAGGCCTTTTCCAAAAAGGGGGTGATCCATGTCGACCAGTAGGACCGATACCAGTGGGCGACAGAAAAACGAGGCCCAATTATCTGCCCTAACTGACAAACCAACGCCCCGATATTGGCGGGGGTCTCTGCGGGTGGCGACATCCCCATCGAACGTGCGATCGCATTGCGACATGCAAGGCACTCAGGGAGTCTATCCGTAGAAAGGGGATCTAGTGATGGGATGATATTAAATAACCGAGATAATAACGCTCGGGTTTGCTCAAATGAATCCCCCCACATGAGCAGCGAATCATGACGAACAGGGAACCTGTCACTTAACTCAATCAAACGATTGAAACACCCCGCAACACCCTCAACCCAACGAGAGAACGTGGGATCAACAGGTGTCCCTATTGACTCAGCCCTCGCACTGACAGACGAGGTAGTCGAAATATAAGCAGATGTCTGGGAATTGGAACAAGACGACGTCAGGCACGCAGAAGTCAAGCCATTGTGTTCAAGACCCTGTTCAGACACCCCAGCCGCCACCCCCGATTCGTTGGTAAGCGCGTCAGGAACAAGTCGGGGGGAACCGCCTGATTCGTCGGTAAGCACGCCAGGAGCAGGTCGTGGGGAACCGCCAAGTAAGGGGGCACCCCCTGATTCGCCGGTAAGCGTGTCAGGAACAAGTCGGGGGGAACCGCCTGATTCGTCGGTAAGCGTACCAGGAGCAGTTAAACAGTCACCCCCCGATTCGCCGGTAAGCGTGCCAGGAACAGGTCGGGGGGTACCGCCAAGTAGGGGGGAACCTCCTGATTTGTCGGTAAGCGTACCAGGAGCAGTTAAACAGTCACCCCCCGATTTGTCGGTATGCGCGTCAGGAGCAGGTACAAGGGCAACCGCCGCCACAACGGATGGCGGCCCAGTCCTAGGCCCACCCTCATTGCCACCCACACCGCCAGGATGCGAACCAGAAAATCCGGAATCACAAGGATAAAAGCAGCAAAAAGCACGAAAACAACCGGTTAAAAAAGACAGACCATGCCCGCCAAACCGGGGGCATCCAAGGGGAAGTGAACGAATAACAGGATGGGTCACCTGTGAAGGTCTCCTTATTTAGAGCCGATACAGCACGGCACTGGTAATGGGAATAGTGGTAATCGCTAAAAAAGAGAGCCGGCAGTATACCCCATCCAACCGTCTCATGATAGAGCGCGAAGGCGGCCATTCATACCCCATCACGTCGCATCACCAACACAAGCCCACTTCCCTGATCATGTCACAGATTAGCAAGCCACGGATCCCCATACTCCTGTGCTCTCAATGGCCCCAAGATCACGTGGTATGAATCATGACCATCAACCCGATGTGCCACCCTTCCCTAAACGTTGCTGCCAATCATGGCCCTCAAACAGATGGCACCCCCCAACAAGTCTCGCCCCCCAT
>RGUG01000151.1 GCA_010027915.1 bacterium
GCAGCACCAGCGGCAGCACCAGCGGCAGCACCAGCGGCAGCACCAGCGGCAGCACCAGCGGCAGCACCAGTGGCAGCACCAGCGGCAGCACCCGATCTCCTTTGAGCTCGGTTGTCGGTTCGGAAGTCCTCTACAGTCATGCTCATGCGTCCATGAGGTCTCTAGTGTGCTCGGTTGTCGGTTCGGAAGTCCTCTATAGCTCATGCAGAGACCATGAGCTCTCCAGTGTGCTCGGTTGTCGGTTCGGAAGGCCTCTCCAGTGTGCTCGGTTGTCGGTTCGGGAGGCCTCTCCAGTGTGCTCGGTTGTCGGTTCGGGAGGCCTCTCCAGTGTGCTCGGTTGTCGGTTCGGAAGGCCTCTAGAGCTCATGCACATACGTCCACGAGCTCTCCAGTGTGCTCGGTTGTCGGTTCGTTAGGCAAGCAGAAAACTCTCAAAAAAAAGAACTAGAAAAAAACAGAAAAAAACAGAAAAAACAGAGAAAAACAGAAAAAAACAGAGAAAAACAGAAAAAAACAGAGAAAAACAGAAAAAAACAGAAAAAACAGAAAAAAACATTTTTTATTTAAAAATTGTTTTTATCTTTAAAAAGTAAATTATTTTAATAATATTTTTAATTATTATAATTAACTTTTACTGCAGGTGAAACCATATCTAAAATTGCAAAAATAATTGATGAAGTTGCACCAATCATAATTAATTCTTTAGTTGGTATTAATACATCTGGTATATATCTAGTTGCAATTATAACAAATAAACCCATAATTATATATTTTATTATTCTTTCTAATTTTAAATCATTCATATTATTTAAAATTAGAAAATATTTATACTATTTATAACAATAAAATGTTAGTTTTATATAAATTAAAAATTAAAAAATTAATATTTAAAAAAATTGAAATTTCAAGTATTTATTAGTTCCAATGGGAAAGACTTGTTATTGCACTAACTTTCTCTCTCACTATGAGTTTCCGAGCCCAAAAGCAACATCAAGCGGGCGAAAAGGATGCACCGAACTTACGGTCCGGACCGTCTGTTCACCACCTAGACAAACTCGTTCTACCCGACCTAATTGACCTACTCTACTGTATTCCTCGTTTCTGTTTATGTTCTACCGAGAAAGAATCGCACTTGAGAAAAGTAGTAAAGCCTTTTATGCTTGCACTAAATTCCTACAAGGGGAAGCAGTATCCCGATGCCCTACTGGAACGTATTTCACACACCCTTGTCGAAATTTTCGAACTTTATAGAACTGGTGATCTCTCACTAGAGCAGGCCGAACATGATATTGATAATTTTCGCTACTATATCCGTAAGGATATAGAGAAAGCCAATATGATTGCTGCGAATAGAGTAATGGATGCTGCAGTAGCAGCAGTAGCAGCAACAGCAGCAGCAGCAGAGGCGGAGGTGGAGGAAGCAGCGGAAACAGCAGCGGAGGCAACTACAGCGGAGGCTACTGCAGCAGCTGAAGCAGCAAAAGCAGCGGAGGCAATAGCTGTAGCAGCAGCAGCAGAGGCAACTGCAGCGGAGGCTACTGCAGCAGCTGAAGCAGCAAAAGCAGCGGAGGCAATAGCTGTAGCAGCAGCAGCAGAGGCAACTGCAGCGGAGGCAATAGCTGTAGCAGCAGAGGCAACTGCAGCGGAGGCAATCGCAGCAGCAGCAGCAGCGGAAGCAATTGCAGCGAAGGCAACTGCAGCAGAGGCAATCGCAACAGCAGCAGCAGAGGCAACCGCATTGTTTGCTTCTATAACAACTCAGTTAAACAAGCAACCTACTCCGGTTCGATACACCATGGCAGAACGCATTGCTGCGGCACACTGCACTACCAGCTCCAGCTCGGCTCGGTGCAGCGCACCACAAGATCTGGCTCCGGTTCGATACACCATGGCAGAACGCATTGCTGCGGCACACTGCACTACCAGCTCCAGCTCGGCTCGGTGCAGCGCACCACAAGATCTGGCTCCTGTAGCAGCACAAATCAAGAAAGTCCGATTCAATCCACAACCAAATGAATGGATACTAGTGGGGACTGAAAAGGATGCAGCAGCGCTGGAGGCGGCGACCACAGCAGCGCAGGCAACTGCAGCAGCTGAAGCAGCAAAAGCAGCGGAGGCAATAGCTGCAGCAGCAGCAGCGGAGGCAACTGCAGCGGAGGCAACTGCAGCAGAGGCAATCGCAGCAGCAGCTGCAGCGGAGGCAACTGCAGTGGAGGCAATCGCAGCAGCAGCTGCAGCGGAGGCACCCACAGAGGCAGCAGCGCTGAAGCCGGCGGCAACGGCTAAGCTCCCGGTAGCAACACAAAGCAAGAAAGTCCAATTCAATCCACAACCAAATGAATGGATACTAGTGGGGACTGAAAAGGATGCAGCAGCGCTGGAGGCGGCGACCATAGCAGCGCTGGAAGCAGCGGCGACCACAGCAGCGCTGGAAGCAGCGGCGACCACAGCAGCGCTGGAAGCAGCGGCGACCACAGCAGCGCTGGAAGCGCCGGCGGCTAAGCCTGCGGTAGCGAAAGCAGCTGACATCGATGCTCCTGGTCCAAAGAAACGATGGGGCGATGACGAGCCATCGGCATCCACATCCGGCACGACTCTGAAATGGATGCCTAAACAGGTGGCTGAGACTAAAGCTGCTGAGGCTAAAGCTGATGCTGAAGCTAAAGCTGCTCTGAAAAAGGCTGAAGAAAAGGATAGGTCGATTCCGACTGAGGCTCAGGTTCCGAAATCGAAAAGCCAATGGGCCAGTGGCCCTCCAGTTTCCAACGTGCCAACGGTTCCATCCACCACACAACCGAGTGAGTTTCGGTTCAAGCCACTGTCTAAGCCCGGCTCCGGTGAGTCCAAGGTGCAAACGAGTCAGTCTAGACAGAACAGGGTGCAGGTATTGAGTCCATCCAGCAAACCACAGGCCAATTCCAATGTGGCCTGTGTTGCAACCGTATGGTGCGACCTTATTCCGACGTTTCATAGAAAGTACACAGGACGTGAAAGCTTGACTGACCGGGAAATGTCAGAAAACCACTTCATGTCTTCGATTCCTGCATTTTTGGAAGCTGGTTTCGAACGTGTTGACCCTAACATAAAGGTGTCAGAAATCCTTCATGTTAGCCCTGCGAAAGAAGTGAATGCCTATGTTATCGTGTTTACGGTGAAAGGCGGTTGGAAAAGTACCGAATTGGTAAGAGACTGCTGTCCAAAACAAGAACGCGAAAACAAAGCAAAAAAAGGATGCAAATGTCAATGGTGGCAAGTAGGTAGTTCCTGGGAGAAGATCAACTTCTTGTTTTCTCAAAACGTGAACACTCAATCACCAGATACAGATCTTTATCACCCAGCGATCCTAGCTAAAGAAGTCATGGACATACAAGCTTCGGTAGCTGTCGAAGAAGCTGAGAAAGCTGTGCAAGTTCGCTTGGCAGCTGCCAAGAAAGCTAAGGAAGATTGCTTGGTGGCTGCTGAAAAGGCGGCTGCTGAGAAAGTGGCTGCTGAGAAAGCGGCTGCTGATGAAGAGGATGCCAAGAAAGCTCGCTTGGCAGGAGACTGGGATACGTTCAACGAGGAATCGGTTTTGTCCAACAGCTCAGTTGTCTGTTAGGAAATCCTCTACGGTCATGCATATACGTCCAGAAAGTCTCCAGTGTGTTCGGTTGTCGGTTTGGAAGTCCTCTATGAGGCAGAGTCCATGAGCTCTCCAGTGTGTTCAGTTGTCGGTTCGGAAGTCCTCTATGAGGCAGAGTCCATGAGCTCTCCAGTGTGTTCAGTTGTCGGTTCGGAAG
>RGUG01000152.1 GCA_010027915.1 bacterium
CAGGCCGGTCCACGATGGCCAAAGGGGATGAAACAGGGGTACCACCACACCCAACACCCCATCCCTGTCGGACACTGAATCGCCTCATCACGCTAAGAGTGGGTGGGCGGGTGGTAAAAACCAGTGGAACAGAACCTGACCGGTGGTCGGAGAAACTCCGACCAATGATCGAAGGGGGTGGGCAAAGGAGACAGCGATAGGATGTGGGCCATGGCATGAGGTGATCCTGGTGGGGTAAACGCCCTGGAGGAACCGTCATGGCATGATCAGGGGAGATCCCATGCCAGATGAGATCATACGGTGTCAATTTCGCACCCGCATGGTCGAGTTGAACAGTGTCGATATGGGGTGCAACGGGTCAAAAGGGGTGTCATGCCCCCACCTGCGTTAAGGGGTTCCGCCCCTTAAGGGGTCGGACCGATCCACCGACTTTTAGGATAGACGGGCTTTATGTCGGGTACCCCATACCGGTCGTGTCGCATCACCGTTGGGTTACTAACGTCATGCGACAATGGCCGTCACCCCCGAGGGATGAAGGACTCGCCCTCCCCATCTCCTCACAAACGGACCCCATGGGTGACACCCGGCACCTGACACGGGGTGTCATGCCATTCGCTGGCGATGGTGGGATCAACACCGCCATCGGCTGTGATCGAGATGGGATCAACGCTACTCGGGTGATCACATGACCCAGGCCCTCTCCGCCATGGGGACGCCTTCACCTGTCGGGAATGACCCTGCCTAACTGGTTGCGTTACCCTTGCTCGCGAATCATTTTGGTTTTGGCCTGACCCGCCTTGGCTTTGTTGCTAATCTCAGCCGATATCGCTTGAAACTTTTGGATCACACCAAATTGGGCGGGCTGACCATCATACAAACAATCGGCGGTGGCATGGTTGCAACTAAAGACATGCCGTGGGCTTTGCATTGTGATGACGGTTTCTTTGACTGAAATATTCATCAAGGCCGCCCCTTGGGATGTGTTGGCTTCGATGTATACGTTTTTCAGCTTTTTTTCACGCAATTCCCGGGCCACTTTTGCAAACTCCCGCTTGGCATTTTCGACCGATTCGGGATCCATCACCGTTGCCGTGACATCCACTTCCCCCTCAGCGGGTGGAGGGGCCTTGGGTGCAACCGTCGGGGGGGCACTGCCCACTCTCTGAGCCATTTGATTGATATTGACTTCCTTAAACGATGGTTTGGATTCTTGTTCAGACATGTGATTCACCCCATATGTAAAAATAATTGACTAGTCGCATTTTTTCCCCTTTTCACTCCCCATCAAACATGACGCCATGACCGGGTACTGTTGCAGGTCTGTCCTACATGGTAGCGTTGTCATGCAAAATCTTCAACATTATCGTTTGATTTTGTTTTTGTAAAAAAAAATATAAAACAAACTTTTTTGTTACTTTTTGAGATGGCCGGACCCATCCTCGGTCAGGGGGTAAGGCCCCATTGCCACCGGAAACAATTGGGCACGAAAGGCTTGGGCGGCTTGCAACCACCCTTCCCATTCATGGGGGGATGACATCATACGCCCAACTTGGTCCAATTGATGACGCAAATGGGTTATGAGTTGGGTGATGACAGCCTGATTGCCGGCCAACACGGCTTTTCCCCACTCTGGGGGAGATGCCGCCACCCGGGTGGTATCAAAAAAACCGGATGATACCACTTCATCCAAGCCCGGTATCCCCATTTCTTTGGCCACCTGAACCGTTAATACCGCCATTAAATAGGGCCAATGGGACGCCACGCCTACCATCGGATCGTGGGTGTCCAATGGCACCACCACCGGTGTCATGGGTAAGGAGGTAACCCATTGGGTCACCCGTGTGATCGCCTCTTGGTCTTGCCCCATCAGTAACATGGGCCGATTGTGCAACAACCGGCCATCCGCATGGGCCAATCCCCCCACTTCTTTGCCGGCCATGGGATGACACCACACCATAGGATGTCGCCATTGATACCCACTTAATCCCTCGCAAACAGGGCCTTTTAAACTGCTCACATCTGATATCGTGGCATGACCCAAGGGCTGGGCATCCACGGCACGCAAGTGGTCTGCAACGGTTGCGATCGGGGTGGCCACCACCACCCAGTCACACCCACCAAAGGCATCGTGGGTGGTCACTTGCTCATCAATGATACCGGCTGATACCGCCCGTTCTGCTGATTGGGGGTCCATGCCTTTGATCTTCACACCAGGAAAGGACCGTTTCAGGGCCAATGCCAGAGACCCCCCGATAAGGCCCACCCCAATAATCCCAACCTGCCGCAACGTCATGATGGCACGCGGTCAGGCCGCAACAACACCGCATCTTTTAGGTAAGGGTGGACAATCTCCGAGGCCAATCGATCGGTATTCCAGTGAATCAGAATCCGCAAACAGTGGGGCAGTGCACCGGGAACTGACACCTCATTCATGCACAACAAGGGGACGTCACGAAGGCCCATTTGTCGGGCCGCAATGGCAGGAAATTCGGCATTTAAATCCATGGTCAATGAAAAAAACACCGATGCAATATCATCGATGGCCACCCCATTGCGTCCCATCATCTCACTTAATAATAATTGGGTTTCGCTCAAAATCGCTTCGGCGGTGTTTTCGGCGACGACGGATGCCCCTCTGATTCCTCGTACAAACATACAATCTCCTTTATGATGGCCTGCCCCCATTCCCTCACATCGGTCATCGACCCTCGCGATTGATAATACGATACAGCCGTGGCCCGCAGGTGGGAAGGAAACGTCACTTGGTTAAGGTTAAGACCAATGCCGATCATAGCATATCGGGTGCCATTTCTAGGATGTTGCATGGTCTCAATTAAGATGCCCCCCCATTTTTTATGCCCCACAATCAAATCATTGGGCCATTCAACATACGGGGTGATGCCCCGGGGGATGGCCACCCGACACACCGCATGGGCCACCGCCACTGACTCGACGCCCCAATCGGGTGCCACCACGGTCAGATACAACCCGCCCGTGTCTGATACCCACTCACGATTCAATTGCCCTCGTCCTTGGGTCTGCTTGATCGCCTCGATTACCAACCAACCCGAGTGTAGCTCAGGCAATAACCGTCGGGCCATTCGATGGGTGGAATCGACCTGCTCAAGGGTCAGCTGTAACAGCGGCACTCCCATCCTTATCCCGTGCGGGTCGTGGCCGGTGGCATGGGCAATCGAACCGCCTGCTGATACCCACACAAAAACGCCAATGCGGCCAACCCATCGTCTGTGTCGGCGTGCTGGGGCAACACATAATGATGCAACGGAAAGGCACTCACACAGACCGGAACCGTGATGTCCACGCTACCTACTGACCACAGGCTAAGTGATTGAAAGCTCATGACCCACACATCGTCCCATTCTTTGAGCAAGGAAAGGACACCCGGCTCTACCCCCAATACCGAATCCTTGGTCCCTACCTGGGGCACCGGATTGAGGGGGACCGCCACTGAATACCCTCGCTTCAACAAGGTGTTGATCACGTGATACTGGACCGTACTGCCCAAATCGGGATACGTAAACCGTTGCATCATGGCCCCCCAAGGGGGCGAGGGTAATAACGGCAGGATGCGAAACGCACGCCATGGGTCCGGTAAGGGAAACAAGACCCCCGGGGGTAACACTTGCATGAACAACCCCGCATCATACTCATGGGCACGATGCTGCCCACTGCGAGATCTGTCATTCGCATGCCTCCCATCTAGATGGCATTACTTCGCTTTCAATTTTT
>RGUG01000153.1 GCA_010027915.1 bacterium
CCCCCATGGAATAGGACGGACATCCAATGACCTGACACGACGGCATGGCAGGGTTACACAATGGCCCCACCAAATTAAAAATCGTGGGACCCGAAATCAAGGCCCGTGCCGCCGCCACATTGGCCATCAGGGGATGAAAGCGACGGGCATACAAAAACACCACACGGTGATCCGTCGCCATGCGAGAAAGATCTGAATCGGGGCACATCAAATCCATACCCAAGGCCATTAAAAAATCCATGCTGCCATTGGATTGCCGGGATCCCTTGTTCCCATGCTTGGCCACGGATAACCCCATTGCCGCCAAGACCATCGCCACCACCGTGGACACATTAAAACGCGGACGACCACTTCCCCCCGTACCACAACAATCCAATTGCATAGCCGGCAATTCAATCGGTACCCGATGAGCCCACACCGCGTCTACCACCCCTGCCACCTCTTCGGGGGTTTCGCCACGGTCTCGCAAACCCGTCAAAAAAGTGGCCATCTCAGCCGGAGGGGGAGGTGTGAGCAACCACCCCTCACACCATTCCCTTGCGTCTTCACGACTCATCACCTGACGGGGATCACGCATCGGGGGACGCCTCTTCTTTGCCAAACAAAATCAGTTTGATGGTATGCACCACATCCACAAAATGATGCAAATAGCGTCTGACTTCACGTTCGATTTCTTCAGATCCCAGCGGCCCATCCGATTCCAGCCACTCTTCTAACTGCTCGTTGAGACGACTGGCAATCAGCAATGACATGTTCGATCGGTTGGCCAAACTGGTCACACGGTCAATCGACACGGTCGGGGCATATAACGTGGCGACCCGCTTGATGGAAGGCAAGCGCCCCAAGGGAATGGCTTCAATTTCAGACTGGATATCAATGGCCTCTACCCATTTCATCTCCCCGTCTATCCGGTATTCAAATTCAATAAAAACAGGGAATTGTTCCAAGGATTTAAGATGGGCATGGGGTCGTTTAAACCCTTGCAATTGGTCATTCACCACAATCAATTCGGGTTTTAGCAACGGATGTTTGCCCCCCCATTTTTCAATGCCATACTCTGAAGAAATACCGGTATACCGTTCATGATACATCACATAAATATAGCGCTTTAAGAGCAAAG
This sequence comes from bacterium, assembly GCA_010027915.1. Next base: position 1,121 of record RGUG01000153.1, read on the forward strand.
CCAATTGATCGTATTCCATGGCCCCACCATACACCCAGGCCCCCTATTCAATCAACAAAGGCATGGGCAAGGTTTGGCCCGTATATAACTCAAACACATGAGAAAAAACCGCCTCATGAGGTAGGCCCTCTACCTGTAAAAACCCCTCTTGAAAACCGGTTAGTGCCACTTTAGGTGGCACTTGTGTATCAAGCCGCTGCAACAAGTCCAGCAACAACGCATACAAGTCAGGGTTAGGCTGCTCAGGTACCGTCGCCAATCGACAGGCTTGAATCCCATACATCGCCACACTAATCGCATTAAAACTCGATCGCAATGACACAAAAGAGGTCACCACCTCACAATCCAGCAACATGGGCATGCCCCCACCCTGCAACTGAACATCCAATACCGTCGTGGGCTCTAATCGACCACCAAATCGTTTTTGACTACGCGAGGCCCCTTTGGCCCGCACCATGATTCGACCCTCAGTCAGGGTAAACAGTTCAACCCGTTTATCGGTTTCATACAACGGGGCAATACCCGTTACGATGCCACGGAGCCGTCGGGGGGCACGCACAGTTTAATCCATCGGTGGGTCTCATCCACCCAAGACAGTTGGAGTTCATAATCAAAGGACAAGCACCCAAACGACTGCTCGGGCCATTCCACAAAAGCCAAGGACACCCCCTCTAACATGGCAGGCATATCGAGCATGTCAACCGCCTCCTGAGAGTGCAGGCGGTACAAATCCGCATGCAAAAACCGACCGTTCGGATGGGAATAAGTCCGAATGATATCAAAAGTAGGCGAAGACGTGCGAATGCCCCAGCAGGCCGCCATGGCCCCTATCAAGGTGGTTTTCCCGATGCCCATCTCCCCCCGAACCGCCACGATCGAGGGTATCGGCAACAAGGCCATCAGATGGGTGGCAACGTGGGGTAGCCCATCCAACGACGCCAGGGTAGTCCACAACGCATCAGGATAACGCGATAACCGCTGGTTGGTACGGGGGTCAGTGGCGTCCGGCATCAGATGCAACAACGGTTCTAATACAAACGATCGCTCGTGATACCTCGGGTGAGGCACGATTAAATCAGGGTCTTGGATTACCAAATCCCCATAAAACACGAGGTCCAAATCAATCGGACGAGACGCCATCCGCTCGCCCATCAATCGACCCATTTGTTGCTCAATGACTTGAAGACGGGTTAACAAAGCATGGGGTGACCGATCCGTCTCCAACTGCAAGGCCGCATTTAAAAACCGAGGGGTACCCGGTGACATCCCAACCGGTTCGGTTTCAATAAACGGGGACACGGACAGCACACGGTCACCCGGTTGGTGGGTCAAGCACTGAATGGCATGGTGCAAGTTGGCCTCACGATCGCCTAAATTAGAGCCTAGTGCAATGGTTGCGATCGTAGCCATTCAATCAACACTTGCACCCCAACACCACTCATGCCCTTCACCCGATGCCCAGCCGATTGGGTGGTCTTCATCATGCTGGCAATGTCAATATGGGCCCAAGGGGTCGATCCGACAAATTGTTTTAAAAACACAGCCCCCGTACAAGTGCCCGCTTTACCCGATTCGGAGGCATTGGCCATGTCAGCACTATCTGATTTGAGATAGTCCATGTACTCATCCCACAATGGCAACTGCCACAACCGCTCATCGACCCGATCGCCCGCCGCTATCAACGATTGAATAAGCGACGCATCCGTCCCTAAAATCCCACAGGCCATCTCACCCAATGCCACCGAACAAGCCCCTGTGAGGGTGGCCATGTCCACCACCATGCGGGGTGCATCACTCTCAATGACATAAGCCAAGGCATCGGCCAACACCAACCGGCCTTCGGCATCGGTGTTAATAATCTCAATCGTTTTACCATTGTAAGCCGTCACCACATCACCGGGCCGTTGGGCACGTCCCGATACCATGTTTTCGGTTAACGCCACCATTCCCGTGACCGAAAGAGGAAGGCCCATGGTGGCGACCGCCACCATGGTAGAAATGATCGCTGCCGCCCCACTCATGTCGGCCTTCATGTCGGACATCCCCTTGGCGGGCTTAATTGAAATCCCCCCCGAATCAAAGGTAACCCCCTTGCCAACCAAGGCAATCGGGGCACCGGCTGTCGGACGATAGCGCATGATGACCAAACATGAGGCTTCATCCGACCCTTGGGCCACCCCACAAAACGCCCCCATTTTCAATTGCTTGGCACGATCCGCATCAATCACCTCAATATCAATGGGCAACCCAGTGCACGCAGTGGCAATGTACTGGCTGATATACCGGGGGGTGCACTCATTGGCCGGCATATGGGCCAATTCACGGGCCTGACAGGTGGCCTGTGCCATCACCGTGGCCTCATCAATCCAGTGGGTCAACTCAGGATGATCGGCCACCAGTCTCAGTTCGGTTAGCGGCTCTTTTTTGGGTGTATCCGAGAAATGGGTGGCCCGATACCCCCCTAAAACCCATCCCACCACCGCCGCCTGAACCAGTGCGTGATGACACTCCGGCAGCACCACCTGAAGATGGGGCAAATGGGCAACCGAACGGGCCAATTCTCCCATGGCATATCGAATGGAAGCGGGGGTCAGGG
>RGUG01000154.1 GCA_010027915.1 bacterium
ACTGGTTCGACTCGTTCAAACCCATTACCCCAGATTCCCATATCCCCCTTCGTTTCCTACCATCGCACCCATTACCCCTGAGTTTACTGTGTCAGGCAACCAACACGTTTACTATGATCCCAACGGAATGCTTCGCCAAGAAACCAGCCAGCAAACATTCAGCCAAACCCAGTTGGATGGCCAGGTGATCGCGTCCCTATCCGAAACCAAACGGGTTACCTGGCGTCGGATTCAATAGGATCCCATAAATGGCGATACAATACCGTGGCCAACCCGTCATCCCCTTCACTGATTGAGCGGCATAATTGCTTTCCCCATTGAACCCCTGGTTGGTCAAATGGATTGAGGCCCCAAATGAACCCTTGAAATACCGCTCGGTTTTCAATATACGCCAAAAGGGCCCCATATTCATAGGCGGTCAATCGGTTCATCCACACCATCGTCACCGGTCGATTCCCAGGGCATCCAGTGGCCATCGACCCTCCCCTGTTACCCACAGCCAAGGCCACCGCCTGACTCGCCAAATTGGCCACCAACAGATCCCGCCCCCCCATGGCATGCGGGGATTGGGCCTGTCCTACCCCGATTAATTCGACCGGCACCCCATCCGTTCCTTGATGGAGTTGCTGAAAAAAAGAATGCTGACATTGGGTTCCCACCCCACCGGTTACCAATGGGGCCGTTGGATAGCCCACCGCCCGGCCATCCGCGGTGACTTGCTTGCCATTGCTTTCACATTCTACCTGTTGCACATGGGCCGGAAATGCCGACAAGGCTTGGGAATAGGCCACCACCACCCGATGGGTACTGCCCATGACCACCCGTTCCCATGCCCCCATCATGGCACTCATCAAGGCCATATTGTGTCGAAAGGGTTGCCGGGCCCATTGATCCATCTCGCTGGCCCCCGCTAACAAGGCCTGAACCATCTCAATCCCCCCACACAACCCCACCACCACACAACCCATCGCACTCGTGGATGAAAACCGTCCCCCAATCGTAGGGTCCACATAAAAAAAATGGCCCGCTACCCGCTGGTCATCCAGGGCACTCCCTTGGGTGGTAATCCCCACCCAATACTCGGGTACCGCTTCGTCTGGTATCCCATGGTCCCGCAACCGTTGGGCAATGGCACGGTAATTGACCATCGTTTCAAGCGTATCCCCCGACTTGGATGCCAACACCCACAGTGTGCAATCCGGATCCACCCTTGCCCACCCATCCGTCACCTCATCCCCGTCCATCGAGGCAATAAAATGGGCGGTGATGGGGGAGTCGGGCACCAACCGTCTCATCGCTTCATACGCCGCTTTTGGGCCCAATTCGGATCCCCCAATCCCCACCTGAACCACATGAGACACCCGGTTGCCATTGGGTAATCGCCACGTACCCTCCCGTACCGCCGTCACAAACGACCCCACTTGATCAACCCAGCCCGCTCGGCCCGCTTCAGATCGAAAATAATGATGGCGTGCCGCCTGGCCTTCACTTGGATTGACCACCTCACCCTTGATCATTCGATCCCATGAGGCCGCCACCCCCCGGTTCTGGACCCATGCCTCACAGGCACTGACCACCTCATCGGTCCAGCGTGAACACCCATACCCCCATGACAAGGGACCATTTTTTACCCACGCTTCCCGCAAGCGGTGGGGTGTCACCTGTGTGTGGGCCTGTCGGGGCAAATCGTCCCAACCCATTGTCACGATGACGCCCGCATGTGGGTTGCCACCTGTTGCAACACCCCCTCATGCAACACTTGGTGACGACGGGCCATCATGCGGGTGACACTCGTTTCAAAGCCCGCCAGGGTCACCATCTCCCCTGTGTCTCCCCACGAAAAAGAAGGAATAAAGGACGGCTGAACCCCCGTTCCCATCACCACCGCCCCTGTCCCCACTACCGCCCCGGTGGGCAAACAAGTCCCAATGCCCATTCTAACAAAATCGCCAATCATGGCCCCTAAAAACGATTTGCCTGTCATGATTCGGTCGTGGGGAGGACCCGTTTGAATGGGCCCATAGGTATGTTTTAAGTTGGATGTGATACTGCCCGCCCCTATGTTCACCCATTGACCCACCACGCTGTGTCCCATAAACCCATCATGGGCTTTGTTGGACCATCCCACCATCATCGAATGGGACACTTCCCCCCCCACTTTACACCATGGCCCCACACAACTATGAGCCAATTGGCCATGCAATACCGTTGAATGGGCCCCTACCACCACCGGCCCTACCAACCTGACATGAGACTGCACATGGGCATGGGGCCCCAATATAACTGGCCCATGACGGGCATCCACACATACCCATGGGTCCACCACTGCCGTGGGATGGATTAAGACGGTCTCATTGCCCACGATGGCCACCCGATCGGTGGCACCAAACGCCGACGCCCCCTGATGCAATGCGTGGGATGTTAACAGTGGCAAGGCCGCCTCCCACTGATCCAACGCCTCATGGGCATGGTAAATCTCGGTATACAAGTGTCCCGATTGACCCGCCCGTATCCCTTCGATCAGGTCCAACGTGGGGCACGTGGCACCCGATATGACCAGGGCACCCGTGGGGGGGGTGTCACTTATCCCCAGCGAGGGAAACCGATCCTGACACCACCCATGCAAGGCATCCGGACACGACACAGTGACACTCACCTCCGGACAACGCTCGATCACCGCCTGGGCCAAGGACACGCCTGCCCATGGCACCGACCAGGTGGGAAACACATGATTCAGGGGGAATAACGACGGCCCCTTGGTCAGGTAGATGGGTCGCATGCCCTTAGGATGTCACCTTCCAGGCCGCCGCATCCGCCAAAAACTTGGTCACCCCTGCATCGGTTAACGGGTGCCGACACAATTGCATGAGGGTATCCGGTGGGACCGTCGCCACATCAGCCCCCAATAACGCAGCATTCAACAAATGCACCGGGTTTCGTACACTGGCCACCAACACGTGGGTGGGGAACGCATACTGATCAAAGATGGTGCGTATCTGTTCAATGACCACCATCCCATCGGATCCGATATCATCCAAGCGGCCCACAAATGGGCTCACATACGTCGCACCCGCTTTGGCCGCCATGAGGGCCTGTAAAGGGGTAAAGACCAAGGTGACATTGGTTTGAATACCCCGTTGTGATAAATAACGCACGGCTTTCAACCCCTCAGGGGTCATCACCACTTTGATGACAATCTCAGTCCCCCATTTTAAATACGTCTCGGCTTCTCGGATCATCCCGTCTGCGTCCTCACTGAGCGTCTCGACGCTGATAGGACCCGGACTCAGTGCTGATATCTCGCGAATAGCAGACTCATGATCCCGACCTGATTTTAAAATCAAAGTCGGATTCGTGGTGACCCCATCCACCAAGCCCATGTCCATGGCTTTTGTGATGGCCGCACTATCAGCGGTGTCGATAAAAAATTTCATCGTTTTCTCCTTTGTATCGCCGCTCCCATTTTGTCCTGTATGGCCAACGGCTACCCGTTCACCATTAAAAGTAAAAGAGGGGACCGCACTGGTCAATGGGCAAAGCCCATTATGGGCGCTTTGATGCCACCCAGGCCCTGCAGACCCATCGCAAAAAAGGGCCCGCCATTCGCCACAGTCGCCCTATTCGCTGGGGTTGGCACATCACCCGCCAGGCCCATTCCAGACCCAGTCGTTGCATCCATACGGGTGCCCG
>RGUG01000155.1 GCA_010027915.1 bacterium
TGATGGGCCTTGTGTCAGATGGTCGTGATGGGGAGTGGGTCGGTTTCCCTGCCTATTTGAACGTTCTTTTATAAAGGGTCTTGTGGTGTGGGGTTGTGATGGGGTGGGATGATTGGATACCCAGGGCGTGGTGACCCGGTGCCTCCCAATCGGGTGTGATGGGCTGTATTCGTCCACCCGTTGGCGGACCAACGGTCGGGGGTCTTGCCCCCATGGGGTTGGCATGGTGCTCAATGGGTGGGTGCCATCAACGGATAATCCCAACCGGCGTCTTTCTTGTGTGGTGACGCCGACTCGCTTACTTGGCTGCCCCGGGTTTCTACTGGCATCATGCGATGATGATCGGCGTCTGGCCGTTTGTCTGCATCTGCCACTCGGCCATCACCACCATCCCGTTGGTGGCATTTCTTACCCATTTTTTGATTCTTTGTTTACTTGTTTGGGCACTTTGTTTCATGCCGTCTCCTGTTTGCCCTTTCCCATTGCCCCTCCCTATCATTCTGTCTCACGTGCGGGTATACGCCTTGCACCATTGCCATGATGTCATCGCATGCCGGGCGTTGATGTTGCTGGGGCCCTTTCGGGTGATCAATGGGGGTTATCCTCTTTTTCCTTCACCCGGACGTAGGGGGGGATCGTGCTGGCTTGAGTCTCCCCCCTTTATCGACGGGTCGTTGACAGGGACTTTCGCACCATGATGCCCCGTGTTGGCACGTACCTCACCCGTCATTTGTTTCTACCACCTCAGGTCCCCGTCATTCGGGTGAGATCTTTTGTGCTTGTCTTGCAACGGTCACGTTAACGCCCCATTCCCCGATTCTATCGTGTGGGTGGGGTCATTACCTGCTTGGTTTTGATGGAGGGAGTTGCTAGGGTATCAATGCCATGCCGTTTTGGGATGGGGTGTAGCGGGTTGATATGGATCGTACAGTCAAAATAGTGGGCCGTTACCCACTCGTATGGTGTCGGACAATTTGTGTCTGTGATGCCCCCTCTTGCATGTGGCATCAGATGGAAAAAAATCCTGTGCTTCGTTTGATTTTTTGTGGCACCGGCCCTTTTTTTGCAGGCCTCAATGGGTGGAAACCAATGGATGGAGTGATGGTCATTGCTTGGAAAAACGTCATCAAACGGGGTGATATAGGCGGTAGACTCGCGCGACCTATCATCATACTTTTCTTATTCCATGGTGTCATGGTCTGATGCCCTGGTCACGTTACACCATGACCAGGGTGGCCATGCCAATCTCACGGGGTGTCTATCCCCCGTTTGGGGTGGTCTGTCATACCGCATCGGATTGAATGGGTTGGTGGCCATCGATTGATGCCAAGAGGCACGGACTGGGTGATGAAGGGGGGGGCGCTATACCCTGATGATGGCGTATGCCGCATCCAATATCCCATCGGTTTTTAAACGGGCAGGGTTGATGGGGTATCTTTCATGCCTTGTATTCCACTACCAGGTAGTTCTGATGGGCTCAGCCTATGACAATCGACTGACGGTGCCAGTGTGGGCTGGGTGAGGTGGGGTTGACGGGGCCTTGTGTTATGGGCTGATTGATCGGTTTGGGGGATGCCCATGATGCGATCGAATGGGCTGAATGGGCTGTGGTGTATCGGGTATCAGGTGTTCTCACCGATTGGGGAAACGCTTGGGCCCCAATCGGTGATGGTCCATTGGGCGTTAGCGTTTGACCAGGGTATCGAATATGGCCCCATCGTCAAAATGAAGCCGTTGAATGGTATCCCAATCGGGGTATAAATCCGTTGCGTTGATTAAGCGTAAGGGTTTAAATAACCGACGGTATTCATGAGATACCGTTTTGGAGGTGGGACGAAAATAGTGTTGGGCCACGATTCGTTGCCCTTTATCAGAGTAGAGATAGCGTAAATAAGCCGACGCCACTTGTAAGGTCCCTTTCTTCTTGGCATTGGCTTGGACCACGGCCACCGAGGGTTCAGCCAAAATACTGACGGATGGGTATACAATCTCATACTCATCGGGGAATTCTTTTCGGGTGATCAATAAGGCTTCATTTTCCCATGCCAACAGCACATCCCCTAATTTGCGATTAACAAACGTGGTGGTCGATCCCCGGGCACCCGAATCCAACACCGGGACATTGGCAAACAAGGCCTTCAAAAAGGCTTGGGCTTTTTTTTCGGACTTGGTTTTACCCAACGCATAGCCCCATGCGGCCAAGTAATTCCAGCGGGCACCGCCACTGGTTTTGGGGTTGGGGGTAATGACACCGATACCCGGTTTGGTTAAATCGCCCCAATCTCGAATCTGTTTGGGGTTGCCCTTTCGGACCAAAAACACAATGGTGGAGGTGTAGGGTGCCGAGCGATTGGGATAGGCTTTTTGCCACTCACGCGGTAATAACCCGGCTTTGGCAATGGCATCAATATCAAAAGGTACGGCCAATGTCACCACATCGGCGTCTAATCCATCAATGACGGATCGGGCCTGTTTGCCTGACCCCCCGTGGCTTTGTTCGATGGTGATGTCCCCTTTGAATTGTTTTTTAAACGCTTCATTAAAGGCCACGTACAATTCCCGGGTGGGGTCATACGATACGTTTAAAATGGTGGTGGCAGATACCCAACTGCTTAATAATCCGACGACTAACAAACTGGCCGCACTGGCTTTATACATCTTAGACTCCTTTACTTTTTTAGGCCTTAATACTTAACCTGTAACCGCAAGTCAATAAACGTGATGTCTTTTTTGATGTTGGCGTATGAATTGCTTTGTACCGTTTCGGCGGTTAAAAGCCATTTGACCGATTCATTCCATACCCAATTGACCCCCAGCGATGCCGATTGATACGTTTGAGATGACCGTGATAAAACCAACCCCCGAGAGGCGGCTGATTCGTCAAATGTGGCTGATTGCCAACGGGCCGTCAATTGCCACGCCCCCCATTGGTCCGCTTCGGGAACAAAGGGCACCAATGGGTTGACCGTGCCATAAGACGCTGATTCGCCGGTGAGATAATACTGTAGTGACACTTGGGTGCCGATATGTCGCAGCCCACTGGTCACCCCACCGACCCGTAAGGTTTGATCGGATATGACACTTTCTCCCATGATGCCCCATGGGCCGGCCATCCAATAAAATTGAGGGGCCAAGCGAGAAAATGTCCCATCGGGGGTGGCCCCGGTGGCGTATTCCAAAATGTTGGGACGATACCTGGGTTGGATTCTGCCCATGGTGCCACCTGTTCGTTGCTCAATGCGCTGGTATACCGCTCTTCTTGTTGCATCAACAAACGGCCCAACTCGACCACACTCACCGCACTGACCAACATCCATCACGGCCAACTGAACCGATCCCCAGTCAAATTGTCCACTTAGCTGAACCCCATTGTCCCGATTGGGTACCAGTAGGGTGGTAATGCCAAATTCAGTTTGGACCAAATTGGTGGGTGTTTGCAACAATTCAAGCCCCAATGGAAACTTGAATTTACCGGCCCTTAACGACCATTGTTTTCCCAAGGCCAAATCCACATGCCCATCTAATAATCGCACCGTGCCTTCTGAATATTCGACGTTCACTCGATAGGTCGTATTGGGATTGACCCGCCCATTCAACTCTGTTCGGATACGGCGCAAGTTATGGGCCGCATTGCTATCAAAGCCATCACTATCCACCAACGAAGTGCCATCAAGAATCACCGCACCGCC
>RGUG01000156.1 GCA_010027915.1 bacterium
GGTAATGGCCGTGATCATGAATGGCCAATACCCGCAACGTAACCAGCCGTCACCATTTCCAGTATCACATGATGGTTTCATTTGCTGAATTGTGGCATGATAGGTGGGTTTCGTGAAGGGGTCCCCCTTGCTGGTCAGACAAGCCCATGTGGTTGATAAAGAGAGGCATCAACATGATTGTAATTGATAATTTTAGTCAGGTGGCCGCACAAATCGAAAATGAGCGTGGCATTGCCAAGGCAGACTTGGTATCGGCAATCGAGCAGGCCATGGTAGCGGCCAGTCGTCGCATGGTGGGCGAAGGGTGCCAAATCGAAGCCCGTATGAATCCCGTATCCGGCGAACTATTTATTTATAAGTGCTTGGATGTGGTGGAGACAGTCGATAACGAGGCCACCCAAATATCGGTGGAAGACACAGCCAAATACCGGCCGGGCATGGTGGTAGGCGATCGATTGGAATTGGATGTTACCCCACCTGATTTTGGTCGAACGGCCGTATTGATGGCCCGTCAAGTGATTGTTCAACGCATTCGTGAAGAAGAAAAGAATATGATCTATTCTGAATTTAAATCCAAGGTGGGCACCGTGGTCGTGGGGGTCATCCAGCGGGTCGAGCATACCAGTTATTTGGTGAATTTGGGTAAGGCCGAAGCCATTTTGGGTCCTCGCGACCAGATTCCAGGGGAAAAGTTTTCACCCAAAGAGCGGGTTCGTGTTTATATTTCAGATCTAGAAAAAGGGGCCAAGGGGACCACCATCTCCATTTCAAGGTCTCATGTGGGGCTATTAAAGCGGTTATTTGAAACCGAAATTCCCGAAGTTCAAGATGGCATCATTCAGGTGATGAGTGTGGCCCGGGAGGCAGGTAAGCGTGCCAAAGTGGCCGTCAAGTCCAATGACCCAGCCGTGGGAGCCGTCGGGACGTGTGTGGGGCATTTGGGGTCTCGGATTCAATCCATTGTCAAAGAGTTAGGGGCCGAAAAAATTGATGTATTGGATTGGGATGCCAATCCCAAGGTGTACATTTCAAATGCATTAAAACCGGCCAAAGCCAGCCAAGTGTTGGTGCTAGATGAGGCACAAAAAACAGCCTTGGTGGTGGTACCCAATGACCAGTTGTCATTGGCCATTGGCCGTGGTGGTATCAACGTGAGGCTCACAGTGAAATTAACGGGGTGGAAATTGGACATCATCAACGAAGCCGAGTTTGAAAAGCGTCGTGATGAGTTTGAAGAAAAAAACCATGTATCGATTGTCGATCGTATTCGGCAAGACCGAGAGCGTGAAGATGCGACCGATACCGGTGCACAGGCCATAGCCATTGCCCAGTCCATGGTGGATAGTGACTTGGGTGACGATCAACCCTTAAGGGCTTCAGAATTGGCCGCCATTTTAAAAATCAAAACATCGGAGTTGATTGCCAAAGCGGCCACCCTTGACATTGTGATACGGGGACCCCGATCGGTGGTGCCGACCGATCACGTGAATCAATTAAAGGAGCATTTCTAATGAAGGTAGCTGAATTAGCCCAATCACTGGGAAAACCCCCGCGGGAGATCATGGGCTTGCTATCTGAACTGGGGGTTCGGTTAAAAAACCCCCAGCAACGGTTAGACCAGACCGTGATTGATCGGGTCAAATCGTTGGTGGCATCGGTGGCCGTCGAACACGATGTGCCGCCCGAGCCAAAATTGGTTCAACTGACTAGTCATCGGATTGTGCTAAAGGACTTGGCGGGGATTTTAGGGGTGGAATTAAGCCGTGTGATGAAGGCCGTCCTTGAAATGGGTTTGATGCTCAACTTGAATTCAGAGGTGGACGTCGCAACGGCCACTGAATTGGCATTGCGTTTGAATGTGGTGTTGCAACAAGAGGTGGCCAAACAAGAGACGGATACCATTCGGCGGGCCTTGGATCGCATCGAAGAGGCCGAATTGGATCGTGACCCAGGGTCCTTGTTGGAGCGGCCACCGGTTATTACGATTATGGGACACGTAGATCACGGCAAAACCCGGTTATTGGATAGTATCCGAAAGGCCAATGTGATGGTGGGTGAAGCAGGCGGCATTACCCAACACATTGGGGCGTATCAGGTCACCACCCATGGTCGAAAAATCACGTTTTTGGACACGCCCGGTCACGCAGCGTTTACCTCATTGCGTGCCCGTGGTGCTCAGGTGACCGATATCACGGTGTTGGTGGTGGCGGCAGATGAGGGCATCAAGCCCCAAACCGTCGAGGCCATTCACCATGCCAAGGCGGCCTCGGTTCCTATTATTGTGGCACTAAACAAAATGGACAAGCCCGAGGCGGATCCTGAGCGGGTCAAGCAACAATTGGTGGACCACGAATTGGTACCCGAAGAATGGGGAGGGCGCACCATTTATGTGCCGGTGTCGGCCAAAAATGGGGATGGTATTTCAGACTTGTTGGACATGATTTTATTACAAGCTGATATGATGGAATTGCGTGCTGACCCTGAATGTATGGCACAAGGCGTGGTCATTGAGTCGCGGTTATCCCGAAAAAAAGGCCCAATTGCCACCGTATTAATCAAATCAGGCACGTTGCGCGTGGGCGATTCGTTTGTCATTGATGCGGGCATGGGTAAAGTGCGGGCCTTGTTAAATGATGTGGGTGAAAAGGTAACGGAAGCGGGTCCTGGGATGCCCGTTGAGGTGCTGGGGTTAGAGGATGTGCCATCACCCGGTGCCATTTTGGAGGTATTGGCCTCCGAAAAAGAAGCCAAGGACATGGCCTTGTCACGATCCGGTGAGGTAATCGGGCATTATCGGCCGGTGACCTTAGAAAGTGTGTCAGACCGGGTGGACCAAGGGGCGATGCAACGGTTGAATTTAATTGTGAAAGCGGATGTAAACGGGTCAATGGAGGCCATTATTGCCTCAGTGGGCCAGGTGTCGTCGGGTGACGTGGTAGTGTCGGTCATTCATGCGGCAACAGGACCGGTGAATGAAAATGACATCATGTTGGCCCGTGCGTCCAATGCGGTCATTATTGGGTTCGGGGTGAGCATCAATGCCGAGGCCCAACGATTGGCAGATGCACAAGCCGTCGAAATCAAGATGTACCAAATCATCTATCAAATTGTGGATGACTTAACCAAAGCCGTGCATGGGTTATTAAAGCCAGAGTTTGAAGAAATCGAGGTGGGACGTGCGGATGTGAGGCAATTGTTTCGGTTTTCAAAGGTGGGGGTCATTGCGGGCAGTTATGTGACATCCGGCAAACTGATACGCACCGCCACGGTCAAAGTGTTGCGGCAAAACAAGGAAGTCTTTGCCGGCAAGTTTCAGTCGTTAAAGCGGTTTCAAGACGATGTCAAAGAAGTGGCCACGGGGTTTGAATGTGGCATTGTGGTCGAAGGCTTTGAGTCGTTGCAAGAAGGGGATGTGATCGTGGCATTGGTGACCCAGGAGAAAAAACGATAATGTCACGCTGGTTGGCCCGTTACAATGCTATTTTGAGACGTGAGATTTCGGATATTATCCATCGTCGGCTCGAAGATCAAAATGTGGCGTTGATCAGTATCACGGAGGTCACCTTGTCGCGGGATGCCGCACATGCCACCGTTAAATTTACCGTGATTGGTCACGACCGCCACCGTCAAG
>RGUG01000157.1 GCA_010027915.1 bacterium
GGTGTTGCCGGTTCACAAAGGGCCCCCACCGGGTTGATAATGTGTGGATTGCCGGCCAGGGCCAGGGTAGGATAGCCGCATGTCGGCCCCAGCACAGGGGTCTTGCGTTAGGTGTCTCAGACCCTTGCCCTTGCTCAAGGGCGACCGCTTCATTTCCCTGCCGTTATGCCATGGGACTTGGGTGGGAGAGGACCCCTTGTCACCGACGACGAAGATGGGTCGCATCGCTGATCGCCCCCCCGATCTGTATCCTGATTAAAAGAAGGGCTGTCCAGGTGCTGCAAGGGTGGGGTCAGAGACGAAGGCTGTCGTGACGACTCATGGAATGGCTGACGGCTGGGCATGGGGGCCTTTGTCATGGCAAAGGGTTCCATGAATTTTTTGTTTGTCCCGATACGATAATGAAGCAGTCGGTACATCAGTCGTGGCATCAATGGAGGGGATCATGACAAAAGGGCTCGGACGAATGCTATGGATACTCATGATAGGGGTGCTAACAGGGTGTGGCAGTGTGTCTCGCTCGACTGTTCCCTCTCAATGGGTCTTTTCGCACCAATCCCCAGATGGGATTCAGTGGCAAGGGCAACTCACCACGCATACCTTAACGGTGTCGCTGGTCTCGTCTCAAGCCATGGTCTTCACGTGGGTGAGGACCCCCCTATCGGCCACCATTCGGTGCCAAACCCCATCCGGTCAAACGGTGACCCGCGAGTGCGGGGTGTTGCAGTCACTCAATAGCCTATCGTTATACCCCCATCAACCCGTAACGGTGGATGTTTTATTTGACACATTGCCCGGGAACCCTGTATCTGTAACCTTTGATTATCAAGTCAATCAAGCACCCCCAACCGCTGTGACCATTCCCATTCCATTTCCCTGAGGGATGATAGGGTTCAAGGGTAACGCCAGGGGGTGGTGCCTCACCTTAAAGGAGTAACCCATGAGTATCATCGTCAAAGCGGCCCACATCAATATCACTGGTGCCCTCAGGGAGTATGCCGAAAAAAAAGCGGCCAAAGTACTTGATTTTTTTGATGGGGTGCAAGAAATTGCCATCGAATTGGATATCGTCGATTCGTCCCATGAGAATGACCGGCAAGTGGTGTCGGCCACAGCCAAAGGACCCCATGTCACCTTTCGGGCGGAATGTGCCTCGTTTGACATGTATGCCAGTGTCGACCAGGTGATGGACAAACTCATTGTGCAGGTCAAAAAATACCGTGATAAACAACGGGATCACCATCCCCCCTCACCCAAGATCAAACGTACCCGCACCACCCTGACCCGTGCCGACCATGCCGATGAATTGGACCGTCATTATGCACCCAAACCCATGGAGGTCGAGGATGCGGTGGATGAATGGGCGTTGCGTGGGACGCCCTTTTTGATGTTTCGAAATGCCAAAACCGGTGAAATCAATGTGGTGTATGGTTTAGGGCAACAACAAGTTGGGCATATAGAGCCTTGATGGGGGTGGTTCACCAAGGGGAGAATCAATCGCCAGGCCGTTGCCAAGGGGAAGGGGCTCGCTAGAAACAGGGTACCGTGCCACACAAGACACCACAAAAGGGGAAGGTTGTACGCCGATGGCCAGTCTTCATGACGGGGATAGTGGGGGTGTTGTCTTGTTTGGCTTTGGCAGTCTCGATTGTCGGGGCCGTGGTCATCCCGTTTTCGGGTCAATTCACCAATAACGTCACGGGCGAAGTGGTCACCGGCAAACGCCTGGTGATGGTGCAAATTGTATCGGGTAATGTGTCCAGTGGTATGGTGCCGTTGTGGACTGAATATTTTGACCATACATTTGTCAGTGGGAATTTGGTGACCGAATTGGGAAAAGTCACCCCCTTGGATGAACGTATTTTTTTGGGTCGCGATCTTCGCTTTTCGTTTCAGGTTGAAGGGATCCCAGGGGTGGTCATGATTCCCATTCTACCCCAACCCATTGGGGTGGTGGCATTGATGAGTTCACAAGCCCAACAAGTGTCGGCATCGGCCATTGTGGGGGTGATCCCTTCCCCTTTGTTGAGTGGGGCCTATCCCGGTATTACGGCGGTGGGCACACTCAATGCCTTAAGCGTGGGGGATCGTGCCCTGGTGGTACAAGGGCAGACCAATCGGGTGGGGATCGGGGTCAATGACCCCGGGGCCTCGCTCGAAGTTAGTGGCTCGATTAAGATACGATCGGGTGGGATCACGTTTCCGGATGGCACCGTGTTATCCAGTGCCCCGTTGGATACCATGATTGCCAAACAAGTGAGCAGCAACGATACCGTACTGATTGATGCGGATACACTGGGACGGGGGTTTGGGGACATTCGATTCAGAACGCGGGGGGTGGACCGGGTCACCATTACCAATGCCGGACGAATGGGGATTGGCCTGACCAATCCCACCCAAATGCTAGAAGTGGCCGGGGGGATTAAAATCGGTCCAACCGTGATGGCGGCACCCGGGACCATTCGCTACATGAATGGGGCCTTTGAAGGGTTTGATGGGACCCAATGGAAAGCCTTGGATGTTCAGGCTAATTCCGATGGGATTTGGGAGACGGACCCCACCGTCGGTGTGGTGCGATTAAAAACACCCAGTTTGAAAGTGGGAATCGGGATTTTGATACCCCAATACCCCTTGGATGTGAGTGGGACCGTCAAAGCCACTCAGTTTGAAGGGGCCTTCAAAGGCGATGGGTCAGGGCTGACGGGTATTGGGATGACCCAGTTAGCCGGGGTTTTACCCATTTCATCCGGTGGCACGGGGACGTCTCAATTTTCATCGCCAGGGGTGGTGGTTTATCAGCCGTCCAGCGATGCCTTCACCACCCTTGCGTTGGGAAAAGGCCAAGTGTTGATGGGAGATGGCACCGGGGGCGTGGTGGCCCGTAGCATGACGGCCGGACCGGGCATGCAAGTGGTACTAACCCCAACGGGCTATTGGATCGATCATGCCCCTTCCCCGGTGGTGCCCCAGACGTCATGGGGCCCAGGGGTGATGGTCACGGGGTTTGATTTGGATACCTATGGCCATGTTACCCGCTTGGTGACCGCCAATTTGGACGATCGGTATTACACCCAAGCCTCGGCCAATGCCCGTTTTTTGAATCGTGAGGGCGGGGTGATCAATGGCAGTTTGTATATGGCCTCAGGGTCGTCCATTGACGGGGCGGATGTATTACAATTGGCCCCTTCACCCGATACCAAGGTGGGGATTGGGATGGCCAATCCCCAGCAAAAACTAGATATCGCAGGGGGGATCCGAATCGGAAACACCACCGTGGCAGAGCCCGGTAGTATCCGATTTACCGGCACCCAATTTGAAGGGTATGCGGGTGGCAGTTGGCGGGTGTTGGATCAAGTGGTGAATAGTGACAGCGGGTGGAGTTTATCGGGGACCACCATTTTATCGTCTGGCATTCAACGGGTCGGGATTGCCACGGTCAATCCGGTGGCCACCTTGGCCGTATCCGGTTCGATGCTGGTAAGCGAGGGGGTATGGGTGGGTCAAACCCTCACGGTTAACGAGCGCATCCAGTTGGGCGAGTATGTGATCGCCCCGGGGGTATTATCCGGCAGTTGGTCGGTTCCCAACGGTGCCGTGTCGGCCAACCGGTGGCGGGTGGGGGATGTCAGG
>RGUG01000158.1 GCA_010027915.1 bacterium
GAATGTCGGTAGGGGGCAGTATGGTGTTTGGTATTTTGGCTGGCAGTGCGTCATACATTGCCGCACCGGCTGCCATCCGGGCCAGTGTGCCCCAGGCCAATCCTGCGATTTATTTGGGGGGTGCGTTGGGGGTAACCTTTCCTTTTAATTTGGCCATTGGGATCCCCCTTTATTACTGGTTGGCCAGTATTCTGTAACGCATTGTGTCGAAAGACTCTTGAGGGGGGTATCCTCGCCAAGTAAAGGGGATTTGCCACACGATCAAGAGGGCGATTGATGGATTGCACCCTTTCTTACAGGCACTTTTTTGTTCTTTTCTTCCCTTTCCTTTTGGGCAACTGCGGCCAGCTGTTGGGTTAACTCCGTTTGAGGATTTAATATTGGATGTAGATACGCTTCATACGCTTGGTCCTCCATTTGTTTTATTTGTTCATTGGTTTTTGTTGTTGTTTTTGTTCCCTTTCCTTTTGGGCAACTGCGGCCAGCTGTTGGGTTAACTCGGTTTGAGGATTTAATAGTTGATGTAGATACGCTTGATACTTTTGATCCTCCGATTGTTTTATTTGTTTGCTGGGTTTTGTTGGGTCGATGGGTTGGTAATAGCGGACATCTACCCCTTGGGACGGGGGAGATGGGGTCTCCTCAACTAAAGAGGGCTTCACCCCTAAAGAGGGCTTCGCCCCTTGGGACGGGGGACATGGTCTGTTCTCAACTAAAGAGGGCTTCGCCCCTTGGGACGGGGGAGAGGGGCTGTCCTCAACTAAAGAGGGCTTCACCTCACTGGTTGGGTTATTTCTTTGGGTGAGACTTCCAGGGCGATAAACGTTCATGTTCATTCCGTTTGATGGGGGTTTGTTGTGGGGGACACTTTGGTTATCGGTTTTGATGGCATTTGAATCCCACGAACAATATGGATGCTTCAGTGGGATGCGTTGCCGACCCTTATTTTAAGTAGATGGACGATTACCCACTGGCATCCCATTGGGTGACGTGGGTATGTGGTGGTGATGAAAGACGTGCCGGGGTGGCGTTTTGTTTTTGGATGCCCCCAGTTGGAGAAGGGCATGGGATGCGGGGACCTATTGTCTGGGTGTCGGCAAAACCACCGGTGCCTGTTACTATGGTGCGATGAATACACCAAAAAAAGTGTTTGTGGCGGCGACCCGGCAAAATGATGGCAAGACCATGGTCTCGCTTGGGCTCTTTCAAGCCTTTAAAAAGCGCTATGACCGGGTGGGGTACATGAAACCTGTTGGCCAACAATACCGGTTGGTAGAGGGTCAAAAAATTGATAAAGATGCCGTGTTATTTGGCAACGTATACCAACTCCATGACCGTCGCATGGACATGAGTCCGATTGCGGTTTCGCGTGGGTTTACGGAATCGTTTATTGATCAGCCGGATACCCATTGGATTGGTGATCAGATTGATGATGCCTTGCGTCGATTACAAGTCGATAAATCGTTGATTTTATTTGAGGGAACCGGGCATGCGGGGGTCGGGTCGGTGTTTGATATGTCCAACGCCGATGTGGCCCAGCGGGTGGGGGCCAAGGTCGTGTTGGTGGCACCCGGAGGGATTGGGAAATGTATTGATGAAATCATGCTGAATAAAGCCTGTTTTGATATGAGGGGGGTGTCATTGGCCGGTGTTATTATCAACAAAGTAGAACCGGATAAATACGATAAAATAAGTGAGTATGTTCACCGGGGGCTATCCCGGCATGGGATTCCGGTATTGGGGGTTATTCCCTTTGTTAAATTGCTGATTCGACCCACGGTGGCCGAGTTGTATGAAGAGTTTGGGGCAGAGTTGCTGTCGGGACACGCCAATCTTAACCAGTCGGTGGGTCACTTTGTGATTGGGGATATGAGGCCCCATGATGCATTGGATTATTTTCGTGGGGATACCCTCCTCATTTGTCCGGCCAATCGGGAAGAGTTGGTGATGACGGCCCTATGCAGCAGTATTTTAGATCCTGATGGGTCTCATGATGTGGCGGCGATTGTGTTTACATCGGGTATTCGTCCCCATGAAAAAATGATGGACTTGATTAGATCCAGTCGTATTCCCATGATGATGGTCCAAGAAGATTCGTTTTCCGTTGCCACTAAAATCAACCGCATGCTGTTTAAAATTCATGCTGAAGAATCACAAAAAATCGAAAAAATACAATCCCTGATTGAGGATCATGTGGATGTCGATCGATTGTGTCAGCAACTATGACGACATTGGATGACTTAAAAGCCCCTTATGCATCGGCCTTTCATCGCTTAAATGAGATGATCCGCCATTCTTTTCCCTTGTCACACACCCCCTTTATGATCCCCTTGACCGAGGCTATTTTACAAGGCAAGGGCAAGCAGTTACGTCCTTTATTGCTGTTTCTTTCGTGTGAAAAAGACCCGGATGAGACCTGTATTCAAGTGGCGGCTGCGATTGAATTGATTCATATGGCCAGTTTGATTCATGACGATATCATTGACGCGGCGGATCGGCGTCACCAGATGCCGTCTATTACGGCCCGATTTGGCCCAGAATTGGCCATTTCGTCGGGGGTTTGGTTGTATGCAGCGGCGTTGCAATGGTTGGTGAAAGCCAATCATATGCCGATTATTGGTGATATCAGTCGCACGGTGGATGCCTTGTGTCGAGGTGAGATGACCCAAGTGATCCATCGCAATCGCTTTGATTTATCTTTGTTGACCTATTTACGCATTATCCATCACAAGACGGCGTCTTTGTTTGGTACGGCTGCTTGGGTGGGGGGCTATCAAACCCCATATGCGTCGCGTCTTCGTGCGTTTGGACAGTCGTTGGGGGTGTTATATCAATTGTCGGATGATTTATTGGATGTGGTGGGCGACGAAGCCCAGTTGAAGAAAAAAGGGCATCAAGATTTTGTGTTGGGGGAAACGACCTTGCCGATCATACTGGCCTTGCAAGCCGTTGATGGCCCAACCCGCGATCGGATGCTTCAGTTGTTAGATGTCAAACAGGCCGACCATATGCTAGAGTTTCTGGGTATGATTAAAGCCTCATCGGCGGTTCCAGAGACCATTCGATGGATTCGGTATTATCAGGGTCGCTGTATTCGAATGGCTCGCACGCTATCGCCTGATCGGGCCCATCGGTTGTGTCAGTTGGTGTCCTTGGTACATGGTCGTATTCCGGCCCATTTTGGGGGATAGGTAGGGGGTTCAGATGAAAGCGAAAGGGTGTGTTATGAAAGGCGTATGGGCGGTTGGATGGTTGGTATTGGGTGGGGCTGTGGGGCTGGGTGGGATGGGGTATGCGACGGTGTTATCGCCTGACGGGTATCTCAAGCAAGTGGCCAATGCCCATTTGGGGTATCAAGCGGCACAGGCCACCCAAGAATCATTGCAAGGCATACGGTTGGAAGCCACGAGTCCGTATCAACCACGTCTGATGGGGGGGGCTTCCCTGCAATTTTCTCGCAACTATGGTCCGATGGCCCAGTTTACGGGTCCTGATACCACCATGCAGTCGTTTCAACTGGGCTTAGAAGGCGAATGGAATAATGGGGTGGGGTATGGGGTAGGGTATGGTATCCAATACTTTGGGTATTCAGGGTCGTCGTTTGGCATCAAGCCCTATTATCAAGCGTCC
>RGUG01000159.1 GCA_010027915.1 bacterium
TTGACCTAACAGACGGCGTGTACCCAATCCGCCCCATCAGGGCGTGTTGGGTGGGGATGGCTACTTTGGCATGTGGGACAACGGCCACGATCAGCATGGTCGTGGTGCACTGCTGGGTTGCCCATGCCGCTGTCTTTCGATGATGGTCTGCTGTGTCGGTTACTTGGGCCCCGGTTGAGTGGATTGCCAGCCCATGTGTTGTCACGGTTTATTTCATCGTGAGATGCCTTTCGTTTGACACCGGTTTCCGACAGGGCTTGCGTCGATGATGCATCATGATCATTTGGCATCATGACGATCGGTGACCCACTGTCGCAACGGTGATGCTCCAAGGCCTTGGTTTCGCTACTGATCGGGTCATTTCGTTTTGCTCCCCATTGCAAACCTGGCCAGGTCCCCGATGGTCAGCCGTCGATTTTTTTAACGCTTGCCATCCGTTCATCACCCAGTGTCATCCCCAACGCCCTTCCTTTCATCGGGACGCCATGTGTTTTGCATGCCCGCATCCGATCGATGAGGATGTCGATTGAACGGACCTCCGATGACAGGGGGACTTTCCAACACGGCGATACGGAGGATACCAGCTTCTTGAAGGGGTCTGGTCGTGACAAAGATGGGGGCATGCTTCACCGGCATGGCGTGTGGGGGGTGGCCTATCGATGGGGTTCGACTCCCTATCCTTCTTGATGGCATCGCCATGGCAAACCCCGTTAAGGGGTCTTTTTTTATCCTCTTTTTACGGTTCTTCTCAGGGTGTCCCCACAGGTGGGTGCCGAGGGCATGGGCGGTGTGATGGCAGTGGGCAGGAAGGCGATCAGCCGGTACACTACTCCCATGAGATGGCGATGGGTCCTAATGGTCATGTGGGGGATGATGGTGGGGCCGGCTGGGGCCACCCCCTGGACCCTGGATCGTTGTATTCACACGGCCATACAGTTTAACCAACTGCATGAATTTGCCCAAGCCGACCTTGCCATCGAAATGGCCAATCGGGCCATCACCATGGCCGCTACCATGCCCCAATTGCCCGTGTCGGGATCATTGCGGGAAAGCACACTGGCCAGCGATCCGGTCCTCGCCGCATCGATTGCGATTCAATTTCCGTTGTTTGTATCCGATATTCAGCAGGCTCAGTTTCGTTCCAGCGATCAAAAAATGGCCCGTATTCGACAGGTATTGGCACTGGGTAAGTGGGTCATCATTCAACAGGTGATTCAGTGGGTATACCAATGGCATCGGGCTGATGTGGGACAAACCAGCCTGGTTGATACGATGGGTGTGGTGACCCAACGCATTCGTCAGGTGCAGCAATGGGTGGCGATTGGCCGATCCAAGCCCAGTGAATTAAGTGCCTTGCAAGCCCAATTGGCCACCCTTAAAGCCCAATATCAAGCGTATTCGGTGACCAAAAAAACCATCGAAGGGGAATTGAGTGCCTTGGTAGGCCAATCGGTTTCACACGTGAGCCGATGGACACCGGCTCCGTTACCGCCCGATGGCCTACACCCGCAGGTGAGGGCCTTAGACCATTGGTTAGACAGCGTCAATGCCGATCGTGCCTTGGCCCAGTGGACCAGTCGGCCGTCGCTTACAGCCAAAGCTGGGGGGGACTACACCCACGCAGGAACTGGCGATATGGGCAAGGTGTCGGCCCAGCTGAGCATGACATGGCCGGCTTTGGATGGGGGGGTACAAGATGCCATGCAGAAAAAAACCACCCATCAATGGCAACGCATTGAACGGGAACGTCAGATGGTGGCCACCCAGATTGAACTGAAACGACAGTTGCTGACCCAAGAATGGGCACTGGCCCAAACCGTTGTGGTCGAGCGACAGCGTGCGTACCAAGCCGCCCAACGTTACGATCAGTTGACCCGACAAGAAGCCGATCGTCAGTTGGCCACCCCTGTGGATGTGTTATTGGCCCTGGGCACCCAATTAACCGCCCTGACGGACTGGCGATATGCTCAGGTTGAATCAGAGCGATTGGCTGCCTTGCGGTATTTATATACCATTCCCACTGCCTGGCTCGGAGACCCGGAATGAATTGGGTCAGCGTCTTTATTCAACGCCATGTGTTCACGTGGATGATCATGGTCTCGCTGATTTTATTTGGTTGGATTGCGTTTCACCGGATGGGGATTAGTGAATTTCCTGATGTCGATTTTCCGGTGGTGGATGTGGGGGTCAGTTGGGACGGTGCCACGCCGGAATTGAGTGAAAAGCAATTGGCCGATCCCATCGAAAATGCCTTGTCATCGATTCAAGGCATTACCAAATTGTATTCGGTATCCCGTGCCAATGGGGTGTCCGTGACCGCCGAGTTTGAATTGGGCACCAACATCGATACGGCCGTTCAAGATATTCAAGTGGCCTTGGCCCGCATTCAACGACAATTACCCCGAGAGGCCGATCCCCCGATTGTACGCAAGACCAACCCTGAAGATCGTCCTATTTTGTGGGTCTCGGTGGCCAGTGATACATTGTCTCGTGCGGATTTAATGGCCTATGTCAAAGACTATATCCGGCCTCGGTTTTCGACCATTCCGGGGGTTGCCGCCATTCAATTGGGTGGGTATGTGGAGCCGGCCATGATGATTTGGGCCAATCCGCGGGTGTTACAGTCCTATCAATTGACGTTGGGCGACCTGATCGGGTCGGTTCAAGCCGAGCATTTGGAATTACCGGCGGGTCAGTTAGAAACACCCCGTCAAGATATCCAGGTCCGATTGATGGGAGAAGCCAACACCCCTGAGGCGTTGGCGGCCTTGCCCTTGAGCCGGCGAGGGGGATCCCTTAATTTTAGGCCCATTCCATTGGGTGCTGTGGCCACGGTGGCACCGGGGCTTAGCAACGAACGAACCATTGCACGGTCCATGGGCAAAGTGGCGGTTGGATTGGGGTTTAACAAACAGCGGGGTAGCAATGCGGTGGCAGTAGGGGATGCGATCAAAGCCCGTTTGGCCTCACTTTCAACGGATACCAAGCAGCCGTTGGATATTGGGATCACGTATGATGCCACCACTTTTGTCAAAGATGCCATTCATGAATTATTGATGACCTTGGTGTTATCCGGCCTCTTAACCACGTTGGTGTGTTGGTTGTTTTTGGGTACTTGGAATGCCACCCTTAATGTGGCTTTGGCCATTCCCACGGCATTGTTTGGGGCGTTTATTGTGATGCATGCCCTTGGGTTTACCCTCAATACGTTTACCTTATTGGGGCTGTCCATGGCCATTGGGGTGGTGGTAGATGATGCCATTATGGTGTTAGAGAATATTACCCGCCACCAAGCCATGGGCAAATCATCCCTGGTGGCTGCCCAAGAGGGAATCCAAGAAATCATGGTGGCGACTGTTGCCGCCAGCAGTGTGTTGTTGTCGTTGTTTTTACCGGTGGTGTTGGTGTCGGGTATTTTGGGGACCTATTTGATCCAATTTGGATTGACGGTGTGTGCGGCGGTGGCACTGTCGTTGGTTGAAGCGGTGACCATTACCCCCATGCGATTGGCACGGTTTCAAGCCAGGGGGACGGTGGGGTGGCTCCCTGTTCGTGTGCAATCGGCCGTTGGACGACTGACTGGTGTTTATCGACGGTTGCTAGAATGGATGGTCATCCCTGCCCGTTTC
>RGUG01000160.1 GCA_010027915.1 bacterium
ATCACGTGTACGTAATTCCAATGATCGTGCCATTTCGGTACATGCAAAATCGATTACATCAGGTTCTTGATTTGACTTTTCCTGCATATCGTAAATTGTTTCTGTGCTTTCTGTGAGCAACTGATCACGCCAACTTACTAATTTATCACGAAAATACTCGATGCACTCTTCGGTCATCACATCGGAGTCTGAAAATTGTGATGGTTTGTTCAAACAAGGCCAATGCCTCACGTTCAATCATCCATTCGGTGCAGCGTCCTGTTTTAGAGGACATGACCTTGGCTCGAATGGGCCACTCGATCGGGGTGATGGCCTTTTGGATCGCCAGTGCATACAGCATCAGTTGATGCTGGACCCGTGGGAGGGACGGGTCACCTGTTTTAAAATCGATGACTTCCCATTGGTTTCCTATTTGACGGACCAAATCAGCCCGTCCGCTGATGATGGTATGGCCGATTACCAATTGAAAAGGCCATTCGGGATGGTGCCCATCGCCACCTTGTAGGGATGGTAGCCACGCCTGGCATCGTGACACATGGGCCTTCACGTCTTCCCTGATGGTGTTGGGTAACTCGTTCCACCATCGGGCTGGCATGGGGTGCCCCTGACACTGGTTAAAGAGCCAGAAATGAACCGCAGCCCCCACTTGGGCATGTCGCGGGTCGGGTACATCCCACCGCACGTGTCGTCCCAACTGACACTCCCTGGGGGAGTCTAGCCAGGCCATGACGTCATGAACGGACCATCGGCGGTACCCTTGGCTGGCGATGATGGGGCGCAAGCTCGGGCTGTCGGGCAGCGAGCCGGAGGACCGCGCGCTGTGCGACGACCTGCTGTCCTGGATGACCGAGGCGCGCGTCGACCACACCAACACCTTCCGCGCGCTGGCGGTTCAGTTCTTCGCTGGCACGGGTACACGCCACATAAAAGATCCTTTTTTCTTCTTCCAATTGTTTCAGATCGATGGTGTGTGCCAGTTGGTCGTATGCCTCATGATCGGTGTCTCCTGGCAGTCGAATGGCCACTTCGCTTTCGGTGATCAAGCTACGAACCCCTGGTTTTCGTCCGATGCATTCTCGTCCCATTCCGGCCAAAATGACCCGCTTAAATTCAAGGCCTTTGGCGGCATGGATGGTCATGAGTCGTACGGTGTGGGGAGGGACGGGCATGGGAATGCTGATGCCTTCTTCAAATACCGACTCCAGTTGCTCGGTTGCGTTGGTCAATGGGGGCCATTGGGCCATCCAGTCTAGTATCTGGTCACAGGCCATCGATCGGGCGTGGTCATCGCCTGACGGGGGTAGTAGGGCACATGCTTGGCGTAAAGCGGCCACCAGCCCATGGGTATCTTTATGGGCCAACCAGGTACGTAGGGTGGAGGCAATGGGGTGGTTTCCGGATAAAAAAGTGGTGGGGAACCCCGGGCTGTTGACAATGCTTGACACCATTTCAATGTCTGCATTGACCCAGGGGGATCTCAAAAAATACGTCCACCACGTACGATCATGAGGGTGTTCAAGTAACAAACCCAAATGCAGGACATCGATGATGTCTTGGTTGCTTAGTTGATCGGATTGTCCGGCCAACGTGGCGGGAATACCGGCCTGACTCAATGCCGCGTACCCATCATCCAGAATGCGTTTGGATCGTGCGAGGATGACGGTGTCGGTTGGGTTGTCAAGGGTTTGCAAATACTCGGCGATGCGACGCCCCTCATCGTGGCCACTGTCACTATGCAGATAATAAACCCCGCCCACATGTCCCCGTTGACTTTGTAGCGGGGTATACGAAATGGGCAAATCAGGGGTGAGGGGTGAGGGGGCATCAAACAAGCGAGGAAATAACCCGTTAAAATAGTCGATCAATGGGTGATTCGACCGAAAGTTATCGGTGAGGGTCACGATTTGCCCTTTTATGTGGGGTCGGGTCATGAGTGATTTGATGGTGTCAAAAATATGGGGCTTGGCACCCCTAAACCCATAAATACTTTGTTTGATATCCCCCACGACAAACAAACAGCTTCGGGGGGTACTCGAAAAATGGGTAATGCGATCGATGATCTCCCATTGAACCGGGTCTGTATCTTGGCATTCATCCATTAACAAATGGGGGTATTGGTTGGCAATCGACTGGGCAATGTGGGGGTTGGATACCAAGGTGAGGGCATGGGTTTGTAACGCCGAAAACCCCATTTGATGGGTCTGATGGCAAACGGTTTGATAATGGGACCAGATGGCGTCAAACAACGTCATCGCATGGGTTAATAACCCATGGTGTCGATGGTGCGGGCTGGGGTTGGCTCGGTGTGAATGGGCCCATTGGGTCAGTAATGGTCGGAGCGTGCCAATGGGGGCCTGGGTGGCCCAGGCCATCAGCGAGGGGTGGTCTTGATGGGTATCAAGCCAGTGGTCACTAATTTGTCTCCAATGGGCTTTTTCTTGGGTAATGATCTGGAATCCGGGGTCGATTCCAATCTGATGTCCCCACTTTTTCATGATCTCATGACAAAAGGAGTGAATGGTTTTGAGTTGGGCGTGGGGTAGTTGTCTCAACCATGTGGTGGCCAGACTTTTTTGGGTAGGATCGGTATGGATTAGCTCATGAAGGGCATGGGTAATGCGTCGTTCAAATTCACCGGCGGCATGTTTGGTAAAGGTAAGGGTGAGGATATGGGCCGGTGTGAGTGAGGGATGATGGGCAAGGATGGCAAGATAACGTGCCACCAACACAGCGGTTTTACCGGCCCCGGCCCCTGCTTCGACGAGGGTGTGGGATGTTGGGTCAATGGCAAGTGATTGGGTGGGGGTTAATGGCATGGGGGTAAGGTAGCATGGTCGGAAGGGATCGTCATGGGGAAACTGACATCCGGATACAGGGTTACCGGGGTTCTCATTTTCATGTTCCTTGTGGGTTGTCAGTGGGTGTTCACCCACGTGATGGATGGGGGGTACAAGGCAATGGGTATCAAAATGAGCGGTGGCGTGCTACCCGTTGCGATTTCCAACCAATCGAAAAAATTCCTGCAACCATGATGGCACACGATCCGATAATAGGGAGTATGGAATGGTGTTGATAGGTGTTGAAAGGAAATAAATGATGATGCAATCTGGTGCTTCTGCTGTGTCCGTCCCCGTTACTCATCGCACGCCTGGATCTTGGCCAATTTTATCCAAGATTGTACATGGGCTGAGTCGTGCTGTTTCATGCATCAAAGCGTCTGCGACGTATGTCAAAGATCATGTTAAATCGGTTGTTGAGCCCCTTCATCGTGTTCTCCAACCTCTAAATGATAGCGACAGTGCACGTATGGGTTATTTCTATATTAGATTGATAGCGAGCTTGTATGGATTTGGTGCGCCAGCCGAAGTGCATGTAAATGCCTCGCATTCTCTGCCATTTTTATCCTGGTTATTTTGCTGTTCTGATTCCTTACGGATTAATCCAACTATTTTTAGATCTGTTTGGAATGATCCAGGTTCTAACACAATAACGTCGGCATTCACTTATTGAGGCCATCCCTGACATGAGGGTCATTTCTCTGTTGGGCCCGTTGCAAAACACCCTTAAAAATCAATGAGGATGGAAG
>RGUG01000017.1 GCA_010027915.1 bacterium
GTACGATGCCATATTAATGGCCGTAGTGGTTTTTCCAACCCCTCCTTTTTGGTTCACAACAGAGTAAATAATACATGGCATGTCAAAATCATAGCCCACGTCATCAAAATAAACAATTGGGAAACCATGAGCGATATAAAAGTGACCCCCATTAAAAAATGAAGATAATAGTAGAAAGAACCGTAACGATAGAATGAAAAGCAAGTATTAAAAAAGAATGATACAGGCCACAACCCCTGGGGTTGATCCATCATTGATTAAAACCAACGAGACAACCCATCGCATCGTGTTACAACTCTGTTTGACACCGTTTTAAGTTAAACCCGACGGTCTACAATGGGAATAACCTCGGATATCCAATGCTTAGCGGCACCTAAAAATTGTTTCACGTGAGACAACGACCCCATCATGTCATGAACCAACTCAGCAACCGGGGGATCAATCATGCGATGAAACAATCCCTCATTGGTTAACATGGCATCCTGAATGGGTAAGGTATTCAATACCGATAGCTTTGATACAATCTGATGGAGCCCCCCTTTCAATCCATTCTCTCCTAAATCATGGCATTGAACCTCGCGTTCCAGCTCATATATCAGGCTTCCCACTTGTTTCATTTTTTTTGTTATACCAACCATTTTAATTGATAAATCAAAGATAAAGTGATACTCCATCACAAAGAAAATGGCCATTTCGACAGGGTCTTTGGGGGGGACATGATGGCGTAAAAACCGATAAAAGCCACGAATCAACCGATGGGTGGTGGCCATTTCATCCCCCTCATAGTCCATTTCATCCCAACTGGTATAATCCACCATCATCTCGGATTGATGGGTATGTAACTCGGGCGATCCGATCCAGACCGAAGTAGGCGACGGTCCAACCGTATGAGAAAACGAATTGGGGGACGACAAAATAGGTATCGAATCATACCCATGGGTGGGTGGACGGTGCAAGCTCACGATGGCATCCAATAAACGTTGCTCGTGGGGTATCATCGGTCGACCCATTTGAATCAATTGTAGGCAGTGTTTTAATTGGATTGACGGTGGGGCATCGTGCCCAGACGTGGTGTTTTGAGACCGAATGAATGCAGCAAATCGGCGGAGCGAGGCTTTTAATGTTGCCATCCGAGATGGAGACAACGCAGAATCCAAAGGCAAACAATCCAGATGGCGATGGGCCAACGGTTCAATCCATGTCATTATTTTCCCCCCCAAAAAAATTAAAATAACGATGCGTCAGATGACAACGCAGATGACAACCCGTCTAAAATGGCCGGATAATACCGAACCGGTACCTCACGCCCATTTTCAAACATCACCTGAGAACTTAAATCCAACTCAATTTGACGCAAGGAACCCGCCACACGCAAACCCAATGCGTAACGAGACGCACCCGATAATCGCCGAATGGTTAAATGATGGAACTGACCGGGACGGGCAGACAGCAATAGGGTAACACCCTGACCCAATAATCGAAATGCATCATGCCGTATGCGATCAACCGAATGAAATACCCCCAAGATCATTCCCCCTTATCAACCTGTGATAATGGGGTATTCCCTTGAGTGGGTACGAGTAAACATAGTCCTATCTAGCGACGGGATTTCATTTTACGGCCATACTTTTTATACTTGTGTTTTCTCATTTTCTTGCGTCTTTTTTTAATCAAACTACCCAAAAGAATCACCTCCTAACCTGATAACCATCCATTGCCCATCGGGAGCATCATTGACTTGATGTAGCAATGTAACACCCGAATCATAATTAAAAAAGACCAAGATTCGATCAGAGGCACAAGCCAATTGGGTGCCAATCAGCCACCGTCCTGTGACGACCCAACCGTACCCGACGTTGAAAGGCCTGAACAACGACAAAAAACACACGATTCTTCCTTGGTTAATACCGCCTGGCATACCCTGCACCACGCAAACCCATTGGCTAATTTGAATTCAATGTCCTGTCGAATCACATCCAATAACGACCCATTGGTCACCCGTTGGCCTGAGTCAACTGACAACGAATCAGGGGGTGGAGACGCCATCCTAACCCGTAACCCAGTAATAGTCGGATCAAAGGCTTGCAACTTGGACACAATCATGGGGGTAAAATACCGAATTTCTGCCGCCCATACAGGATTACGAGCGGTCATAACCAGATCGGTTTTATAGATATAATCGGCAGTAAAGTGGGTTGAAAGGGCCCCCATCACATCCGACCAATTCAATTGTATTTGACGCATGATGGCGGTCTGATGATGAAGGGGTTTAAGCCAGCGATCATCCCCCATGATGTTACGAATTAACCGCACAAACGCCCCCTTGATGAACCGTTAAGGTGGTATCAAACGGAATCAATTGATGGTCCTCCGAAAGGGTTGAAACAAACAATACCTGAGAAAAAAGGGGTGATACTTTAGATAGCATCGAACGACGCAAGTCAATGGCCAATTCCGAAAACGAATCATCCAACAAGGCCACCCCCCCACCTCCTTTTAATTCCCATAGCAATGATTCACAGGCTATTGCCACACAGCGGTTAATACCGCGAGAAAAATGGGTTAACAGGGGGGACGATGACAGGGTATCGATGACACTCACATCGTCACAATGGGGGCCATGGGTCGTGTAACCAATCCCCATCTCCAACGATAAGCGATCAGATAACAACCGTCTTAAATGAGCCGCATACCCATCCAATGTGACCCGTTTGGGAGAGTAAACAAAAGACCAACGCGTCAGAGGAAATCCCTCAACCGATGACACCCACTGGGTGAGGGCATGGGACACCCAGTCACACACCGATACCCGAATGGTAACCACCGATTCAGCAAGGGAAATAAAATGGGAGGTAATCGACTCGATAAAAGTAAGGTTTTTAGCTTTAAGGGCCTCATTACGTCGTTTAAGGGCCAAACGATACTGGGTGAGTACCTTTGCATAGCCGGGGTTTAAAATGGAGGAAAAACGATCGATAGCCATACGCCTTGCATCGGGGCTTTCTTGAAACAACCGAATCAATTCATCCGACCAATACGCACAACCAAAAGACGACAAGTCAACAATAGCCGAGCGATCGGACCATTCCAAAGTGGGTTTTTGATGGGGCAACACCATGCGATAAAAAGAGGCAGCTTGGCCAGACACCGACAAGCTCATCCCAACCTTGGCAAACATTCCCCCCAGTGACACAACCTCATCAGATGAAGACGAACGAACCGTTTTACCCGTCAAACCAAAATGAATGGAATCTAATAAATTGGTTTTACCATGGTTATTCAAACCCGAGATACGGGTAAGAGGTGCCAGGTCAACCAATTGTTCTTGGAGGTTACGAAACCCATTCACCCACACCCGATGAATCATCAGATGAGAACTTAATCAACCGGAATATCGGAGGTTCGAATGGGCATGACCACATAGGTAAAGTGATCGGAATGAACAGGACGAATGATACAAGGTGATACCCCTTGATTAAACAAGATGTGAATATCATCCGATTCCACATGACGCAAGCCATCCAGGATTAACTTCACATTAAACGACATGGTAGCCCCCCCCTCACCGGATACACAGGTCACGGGCAATGACTCACGAAACTGACCCAACGAAGGGGCACTGGCTTTGATCCCCATCTCATGAGAGTCAAAGGACAACCGAATGATGTGTTTGGAGCCGGCCGCAATAATACTGGCCCGTTCCAATGCCGTTAGCATCGCACCACGAGAGAC
The DNA here is from genome assembly GCA_010027915.1 of bacterium. The sequence goes on from RGUG01000017.1 coordinate 3,733, forward strand.
GGTGTAATGAAAGTGAGAATGGGCCGGAATCACCTGACGAAAATCAGGAAATTGGGCCTTAATAATACGAGAAGTGAGGGTAAAATGTGCCCCTTTCACTTGAATGTGTGCCTCACCCACCTGAAACAAAATGGGAGAAACAGGGTCCAATGACGAGACAATTTTACCCATTTCATTGAGTCCACGATAGGTCACAATCGTCGAAAATGAAGGGGGCGCCACAGACAGAACATCCTCACGAATCGATAGCCGATAGCCATCAGTGGAGACAAAGGTAATCGATTGAGACTCACTTTTGATCAATACACCGTTCAAAAATTGTTTGGTTTCATCAAATGAAACAGAAAAAATGGTCTGACGAATCAAGTGGCCCAACACATCGGCCGATAACGTGAATTCAGAAAAATAAGTGGCCGAAATAGGATCTGGGTAGTCAGATACCGGCCCACTTAACAGTTCGAAATGGGTGGAACCCGCCGCAATCGATAATTTACCCGATAAACCCAATTGAATATCCACTTGATCTGCCGCACATTTGGCCAAAATCGTACTGAGTGTTTTCCCATGGACTAAAGCCGATCCTGTTGCCACTACGTGGGCTGATTCTAAAACCGCTTCAATTGAAATATCCAAATCAGTGGCACGAAAATGAATGGTAGTATCAGTGACTGTCACCAAAATATGGTCCAAAATAGGGGTACTGGTGCGCGTTGAGATTGCACGCTCAACAATGGCGATGGTTTTACGCAATGAATCCAACGAACAAACAAAATGCATGGCATTCCTCCTTGAGAAACAACAAAGTCCCCACTGACCCATCTGAATGGCCACAATGTAGCAACTGAACCCCCGATTAACAACCATCAACACCTAACCAACAACCCCACAAGATGATAGATGACCGTCAGGTGATTGGAAGGGTATTCATCATTAATTTAAATATAATAACTAGTAGTAATAAAGGCTGTGGATATGTGGATAAGTAATGGATTTGATTGACTTAACAAAAAAAAAGAATGGGTTAAAAAAAGAATAACTTGTTGACCATTGTGGAAAAGCATTTTTTTATCCCCATTCATCCACTGGGTATCGACAGGCTTATCAACAGGTTATCCACATTAATGGCCGTTGGATTGAATGGGTCATCAAGACGATTAAAAACAGAGTCAAAAAAGGGGGATTATTGATCATTCTTAATATTGGATATGAGTACATTGATAATACTGCGTGTTTCGGGGTCTGAATCGATCATGGATTTGACTTTATCGCAGGCATGCATCACGGTTGAGTGGTCTCTGTTGCCAAAGTGTTCGCCTATTTTAGGAAGTGAGGCATTGGTTAATTCACGGGCCAGATACATGGCAATCTGACGCGGATAAGCCAAATCTCGGGTGCGTGATTTAGAAATTAAATCCATGGTTGACACATTAAAATAGTCCCCAATTTTTCGCTTGATATACTGAATGGTCAGTGGTTTTTCGTTTTTAACCCCAATCATATCTTTGATGACGTTGGAGGCCATTGCCAGCGTAATATCGGTATTGATTAATGATGCATAGGCCGAAATACGGGTAAGGCAGCCTTCCATTTCACGAACATTGGTGGGGATTTGGGTGGCAATGTAATGCAAAATATCATCTGAAATAGACAAGTGAAACAGCTCGGTTTTTTTTCGTAAAATGGCGATGCGGGTTTCAAATTCAGGGGGTTGAATATCGGCAATGAGCCCCCATTCAAACCGGGTTCTTAACCGTAATTCTAATGTGGGGATTTCTTTGGGGGGACGGTCGCAGGTTAACACGATTTGTTTGGCATTGCTGTGCAAATCGTTAAAGGTATGGAAGAATTCTTCCTGGGTTTGTTCTTTTCCAGATAAAAACTGAATATCATCGACCAAGAGCACGTCAACATGCCGGTATTTGGCACGAAAAGCATCAATTTTTTTATCTCGAATGGCATTGATTAATTCATTCGTAAATTTTTCAGACGACAAAAATTCAATCTTTAATTTGGGATGACGCAATTTGGTATCATGGGCAATGGCATGCAGCAAATGGGTTTTTCCTAGCCCCACTGACCCATATATAAACAATGGGTTGTAGGCTTTAGCGGGGGCTTTGGAAACCGCTTCTGAAGCTGCATAAGCAAACCGATTGTTATGCCCCACTATAAAATCATCGAATGAAAATTTTCGCCCGAATCCCTGGGGCGATGCATCTTGTAAAGGAGGCGGTGTAAAAATGCTCAGTTGTTCATTACCCGCAACTACCGACGGCACATGGATTTTATATTGGATAATCGGATGCTCAATACCATCTTGTTCCAACGCAAGGGCGATGAGTGATTCGCAATGATCATGTATCCATTCTTTGGCAAATTGATTGGGTACACAAATGGTAAGCATATTACCTTCGATCGACTCGGGAAATGCCCCACTAAAAAAAGTTTGGAACCCAGGGTTGGATAATTCGGATTTTAATCGGTCAATGATACGATCCCAAAATGGTTTCAATGTGTCGTGAATGATCATCAAAAACGGCCTTTCTAACTGGTATTGGGTGGTTATCCACAGGTTATATACATCATCACGACAGGGGATACAATCGATTAATGTGAGGCTAATAGATCGGTTGTATATCACAACCAAGTGTAGCTTATCCCCTACTTATCCACAACTTATACACAAGTTTAACCAACTGGGCAGAGTATCAACGAATCCCATGGGGGATCGCCTCAGCATTGGATGTCTTGATCATTTGAGTTCATAATGATACAACAGTCATCCTTTTGCCGTTTATTCTGTCTAACAAGATGGAAAGTATGTAGGGTATGGAAAGTATGTAGGGTATGTTAGAGGGTATTTTAGTTGGGTCTTTGTTCACAGATGGGGTGTGGCCAAAGGGATTGAGTTTGGAGGTCCGTTATAAAAAAGTATATTTTAAACGATAAGATTAAGGCTAAGTCAGTTCGTCTCATTGGATCAGATGGTACACAGTTCGGTGTGGTAACACTTGATGATGCGATGGGGAAGGCAGAGCAAGAAGGCCTTGATTTGATGTTGGTGGCTGAAAATGCTGATCCACCCGTTTGTAAAATTATTGATTTTGGTCAATTTAAATATCACCAACGCAAAAAAGAAAAGCAATCCAAAAAATTAGGCAAAGGTCAAGTGGTTAAAGAATTAAAATTGAGTCCTAAAATTTCTGACAACGACTTTATGGTACGGGTGACCAGAGGGCGTGAATTTTTAGGTAAAGGATTTAAAGTGAAGGCCTCTATTCAATTTCGTGGCCGTGAAATTATTCACCCTGAATTGGGCGAACGGGTCATGAAGCGGTTTGTTGAGTCGATGATGGATTTGGGAAATTTAGACGGGCCAATCAATTTGGCAGGCAAAACATTGTTGGCGTTTGTGAATCCAAAATAATTAAAGGAGTGTACGGTGAGTAAAATAAAATTAAAAACAAGAAAAGCAGCAGCCAAACGGTTTAAAATAACAGGTACAGGCAAGGTCATGCGCAATCCATCAGGTAAAAAGCATTTATTGTCCCACCGATCATCCAAGTCCAAGCGAAAAAAACGTGGGTTTGCGGTGGTATCCTCCACGTCAGTGGAAGCCTTAAAAGGGTGCATGCCGGGTGTGTCCATTCGGTAGAAATGTGATGATTAATAGGGTGATGAAAGGATAAATCATGGTACGAGTCAAACGCGGTAATGTGGCAAGAAATCGAAGAAAAAAAGTACTGAAGATGGCCAAGGGCTATCGTGGTGGAACATCTAAATTATTTAGACAGGCACGGCAATCGGTTTTGCAAGCCTTGCGTCACATGTATGTGGACCGTCGTGATCGGAAAGGTGATTTTAGGGAATTATGGATCGTTCGAATTAATGCCGCACTGGATGGATTGGGATTGTCATATTCTGGATTCATGGGGAAGATGAAACAGAAGAATATACAATTAAATCGTAAAACATTGGCCGAATTGGCAGCTCGTGAGCCCCGTGCGTTTGAACAAGTGGTGGGCGTGGTGACTGCACAGTAGGGGACAATATGATTGAAATGCGGTTGGGAGGATTGGGATTTGATCCCAAAAACATGTCGCCGATCGTGTTGTTACGTGACGGGGAAGAGCGTAACTTTTTACCCATTTGGATTGGCATGTTTGAAGCGGCTGCCATTGCCATGGAATTACAAGAATTTAAGCCGCCCCGTCCTATGACCCATGACTTATTAACCAAGATGATTGGGTTATTGGGTGGGTCAGTGAATCGGATTGTGATTAACGATATTGTGGATAACACGTTTTATGCAGTGGTTGAAATCACCACCAAAGGTGGGAACACCCTCAAAGTGGATGCCAGGCCATCCGACGCCATTGCCATGGCGGTTCGAACGGGGGCTCATATTTTTGTGTCAGAATCGGTGATGGCCAAAGCCAAAATGGTTAACGCAGAAAAAGACGAAGAAGAATCTAAAAAATTCAAAGATTTTATTGATACGATCAATCCGGATGACTTTTCTAAATATTTTGATGATCGGTAACTATTTTTGCGCCTGTAGCTCAGTTGGATAGAGCAACGGACTTCTAATCCGTAGGTCACAAGTTCGACTCTTGTCAGGCGCACCATAACAGATAAGGATGGTATGGTTCTTTTTACTAGGGGCCTGTTTATCTTGTTAAAGGCTGGCAAAACGGTATCTCAAGCGATGTCTCACCCATTCGTCTTGCCTGTTTATGATGGAACCCCAAACGTAACTGACGGGTAGGTTACTTAGACGCTGCCGTATAAGCAGGAGGGGGGCAGGCACAGTGTGGAGAATCTTGTGACTAGCAAAATGGGTGACCTTGGGGGTGTATGACGAACCAACGGGTTGTGCTGAAGGATTGATAACGGGTCGCGATGGTACCGAGTGGGTCATTTGAATAATGGGTACCATGGTCCATGACATCCAATGGAAGTAACCTTATAAGGGGGATGGACGGTGAAGACTGATTGTTCCATATTGTATCAGTCATTGCGCATAGGCAGGTTTAATCGGTTGTCAGCCCTCGTCAGCGGCCGTTTTTTTCATCGTCCGGCTATCTTTTATTCCCTTCCTTTAATCGTTCGTCATGTGCCGCATACGAATACCCAATTGGTCACAACGGATGGCCATGTGGTGGTCGTGTAGGTATGGCAATGGGGAATTGATTGGTCAACGTGTATCAGAAATCCCAAGTGTAACGAAAGTCCGGATGATGGGGGAATCGGGTTATCTCACACTTATTTTTTTGGGGGCATTGCCCCCAAAAAATGTCGTGGGATGATGAGGCAGTCGATCGTCACATCATCACAACCATCCTCCGGTGGATGGATCCTATGCCGATTCAATCTCGTTTTGATCCCCTTTTTTCGAATCCGTTGTGGTCATGCTGGACAATAATTGAAAATTATCGGCTACCACATCAATAAACGATCGGTATTCATCATTGAGCTGGATCGTTCGAATTTGGATCCGACCAGATACCAATACAGGCATTCCTTTTTTTAACAATCGACTGGCGTTTATACCAAATTTTCCCCATATCATGACGGGTATAAAATCCGTTTCCCGTTGTTCTTTTTTCATACGCCGGGCAACAGCCAATACAAAGGTGCATTTAGAATTGGATTCCCCAATTTGTTTTAACTCTGGATCCCGAACCAATCGTCCAACCAGCGTGATGTGATTAAAATTATAGCTCATCTTATCTTACCTCACTCATGAAATAGTATCGCGAATCGATTGACTTTGGCCCCCCCCCTTCTAAGTTCCAGTGATGGCATGGTACGGGATAAAAGACCATGCCACACACCGACTTTGCCAACCACATCATTGCGCTCCCCCCCCTTTTTTTTTGGGAAATAAGGCCTGATGCGTTGGCCGTATGATCGTATCAAGATGATACAATTTAGTCAATAATATTTTTTTAAATTCTTTAAATAACGTTATTTTAAAATAAATCTATAATATAATTGACCTAATGAGTGATTTAATGGTTTGTTCCATTCGTGTCCATTGTGAGTCGGTGGTTCGGATACTAATGGCATAGCCTCGAAGCCCTTTGGTCATGTAATGTTCAATCATAAGGTTGGATACCACTTTGTTGTCTGAGCTTAAGCGTTGTTGAGCATAAACCACCACTTCACGAGAATCGGCTTGTGAGGCCCGGTTTTCGCTGGGGGTTGTGAGGCGGCTTTGTCGCACAATCCACCCATCAAATAAACTGGTTTCTCGTTTTTTTCTGATCTGTGAGGCATCACTCCATTTAGAAAAGGTGTATCGGGTAATCGAGCCCGTGGTCGACGGATCGGGGGAATAAAGCCCCACCACGGTGGGGGAGAGGGGAGTGAGGGTCCAATCAGTCGGAAGGATCAGTGTTAGTCCTAGCACGGCGATGCGCGATGTCGTCGGCCGCTCAGATAAAAACGCATTGGACGGCGGGGAGGACACAGCGACCGTCAGGGACGGGGTGAGGCAAACAAATGCAATCAAAAGGGGTATGAATAGTCGCATGGCAATCGGGTATCCTTGGGTGATGGGATGATCATTGATAAGAGTAGCATTTTAGCGTTATACTACACTACCCTTTTATGTGGGGGCGTAGTTCAGCTGGTTAGAACGCCTGCCTGTCACGCAGGAGGTCGAGGGTTCAAGTCCCTTCGCTCCCGCCACTCATCAGGGTTGGGACGCTTGATGATATCGGTCATCTGTCGTTTGAACCGTGAATGAGTGGGGTATATTGTGATCGTGTGGTGACGCACAAACGCCAATGGGGGTGCATTGGTTTCGACGGGATCGATAGTTGATATAAACGCGAGTCGAGGAGCTGCCTGGCCTCGTAAAAAGGCAGGAACAAATAACTGGCAAAACATATCAGTTTCCAGTCTCTTCTCTTGCTGCTGCTGCTTAATTAAGTTAGCATAGCCTGAGAAGCGCAACATGGCTTGTTGGGTGTCATGGTTTGTGTGAGTCAACCAACTCGTTACACCACAACTGGTAGACTTGTGGCGTGATTAAACCACTGTCTAAATCGTTGGGTCATCGCCTGTCTTTGGGAGAGGATCCAATTAAAACCAAACAAAGACTACACTCGTAGTTGGGTATATCAATCACGGTTTCGGACAGCGGTTCGACTCCGCTCACCTCCACCATACTTCGTTTTTTGAAAATTCTTCGTTGAGGTTTGCCTGTTTTAGCATCGGATTGTTGGCGAAAACAGGTTCTAATCTGGCTTCAATTGTTTTTGCTTCGGGGGCCATAGCTTTTATAAGGGTCAACGGAGCTGTGAGTTCGATACGCAACTGACGGTCGGTTAAAAACAGGTGCGAACCTAAAGACTGAAGAATCGCCCGTTTTTGATCGGATGCTCCGTTTTCAAATTTTGCCTTTGCTGTTTTGCAAAATCGAATAGTTCATCGGCACGGTCGATCCAAGTATTGATCCGTTGTTCAGCATCGTTTACCCATTCCACTAACGGGGCCTTTTCTGATACAAGCTGATTTTTTCGTGCCAAATATTCGTCCTGGCCAATTTCTTCGTTAAGTCTCATGGATAGCAATGTTTCCAATTTCCGATTTACCAAGCTTAGATTGTCTTGGTGAGCTTGGATCAATTCATGCCGACCATCTTCTTCCTTCATCTTTTCTTCTTTTAAGGCATTAATCGCCCATTGGTGAAAACTGTCTGGGATTTGGATATTTCCTATATAGTGCGTCACGAAATAAGTTAAAAACATGTCTCATCCAATTAAAAAAAGAGAAATCGATGGGAAAAATGGGCCCATCGACGGCATGACATGTCAGATCGAACCTGGGAGATAGTGAAGGATCGACCACCTGGGCGAGAGGGTATTGGGGGAGGCAGGGCGAGGGACAATCGGTTGTGTTTGAATGCCGTATGTTGGATGTTGAGAACGAGAGCCCCGTGGCGTGATGTGCCGCCAGACGATGGAGACTGGACACCCATCGCCGTTTTTGTTGTGGGCAAAATGAAGGGGAGATGGAAGAAATGTGAGAATCGTTGGGTACCGAACCGGATGATGAATGGCTCATGATGGATGTCCGTCATGTGACGGGTCATCCCCATGCATCGGGGGCCAAAGGTGGAAACCAAGAGATGGCCCGCACTAAAGGGGGCACCATTCCAAGAACCATTGGGCCGTGGCTGCGCATGGGGTGCCGGTCCGAATGATGATTAAGCTACCCGAGCAGATTGTACACAGGCTCACGCCTTAATCCAGGGGATTTCAGCAGGGAATTGATTGGCGGATCGAGGATATGACACGGATGCGATTCTTGAACGAGCACTTCAAGCCCCAATCCATCCGGTCATTCCGCCAACGTGTCATCGAAACAACAATCGAGACGACGATCGCTATTGGCACACCCTGCGTCATGAGGGTTGAACAGGCATTTCTTTATCTCAAACGCTGGCGGGGTATCGCCACTCGCTGAGGCAAAAAACCCAGCCTCATTCCTCGCTGCTGTCCAGATTCGATGACTTTCTCTATGGGCTCATATCTCGTGACGACACTATGTAGAAAAGCGATTGAGATTGGACCTTGGGTTTAAATGGTTTGGTGGATTGGCTGTCTATTCAGAAACGCCTGACCAACCCTTTTTCTGCAGATTTCGGAAACGGCTGGGACCGCAAAGAGTAGGTCAACTGTTTAAACTGATCGTGAAAAGGTCTGAAAAAGCAGGGCTCCTAAAATCAGTTTTTCGATTTGCAGATGCAACAGCGGTGATGCATCGGAAGAAGACATGTGAGCGTCCCAGCACGCCATTCGTGGAGAAGCCGACGGCGCATCGCATTCAACAGCGGATTAAGGAAGAGCTGAAGACGCGGC
>RGUG01000161.1 GCA_010027915.1 bacterium
CCCCGGTCCACACCTGCACGGATCACGTGTAGGGAGTGAGCTTTGTCCCATCCCATGTGGGCCACCATGTGAGACAAGGTGTTTTCGTCAGATTCGGATAGGGTGCCCTCGTGGGAATACAACTGCACCGCCAATGCTTTGCAGGCAAACCCGATGGCTTGCCGTTTGAATGCAAGGGTTTGGGTTACGATTCCTTGCGACGGTGAAAACGCAAACGCCAACAAAAAAAAGATGCCCAACACACCGGCCATCGAGCCGGCAATCGTGGCATCCACCCATACCGCCAACCCATATCCCAACAAGGAAGCCAAAATACCCATCACACAGCTGATCCATAACACCCATTTCAGCTGACGTGTAAGCAACAATGCAATACAAGGAGGGGTCACCATCAGGGCCACGACCAACACCGAACCGACCGCATCAAAGCACACCACGGTGGTCATGCTGACCATTGCCATTAATACATTCCGACCCAAACGAGGCGAGAGTCCCAGTGAGTCTGCCAATTCCGGATCAAACAATGTCACCGATAATGGGTGATAAAATCGAATGACCAAACCCAGCGACAACAAGCCGGTGAGTCCCACCGTCCATAATGAGACGGGTCCCCAATCCATGCCCGCCACCACCAACCGCCGGAGGGGCGCCAATGCCAATTCGCCCAATAATACGGCATCTTGATCGATATGGGCATTCTGGCCAATGTAATGAATGCCAATCATGGCCAATGAAAAAAACAACGGAAAAATAAGCCCAATGGCGGCGTCTTCTTTAATCAGTCGAGAGCGTACCAACCACTCACTACCCCATACGGTGACCAACCCCAACCCCACGGCGAGCGGTACGGTTAACCATGATTGCACCTGATGGGTAATGCCAAACGCCATGACAATACCCAATAAAATAGAATGAGAAATGGCATCGGACATCAAGGACATTTTTTTGAGTACTAAAAAGGTGCCGGGCAATGCACACGCCACGGCCACCACTGCGGTCACCGCCATGATTTCAACGTGCACGGTATCGCCACCATAACCCCCGATGGGGTGCCAACAGTATCGATATTAGAACACACAACGACACCCCCACCACAATGGTAGGGCCGGTGGGCCATTGCCACTGGGTACTGACCCATACCCCCCCCATTGTACTACACGCCCCAATCCCCATGGCCACCAGGACCATGCTACCCATGCGATTGACCCACTGTCGGGCTGCCACGGCGTGGGCTATCACCAATGAACTCATTAACACCACCCCGACCACTTGCAACCCGACGGCAATGGCCAATACCAATAATAGCGTCAAAATCCACTCAAGGATGCGGGGTTGAAATCCGATGGTGTTGGCATAGTGCGGGTCAAAGGCCAACACCACCAACGGGTGCCACAGTGCCCATAATACGCACAACCCTGCCGCGGTCAGACACCCCAACACCCATACATCTCCTATCGACACCCCGGCAATGCTACCAAATAACCAACTGCTTAACCCCGCTTGCCCCATGCCATCATGGCGTTGTAAGGCGGTTAAAATGACCAGTCCAATACCAAAAAAAACCGATAAAATGATGCCCAATGCGGCATCTTCTTTGATAATGGAACGGCGTGAAATGGCCCCCACTAATAAGGTGCCGGTCCACCCCGCGACAATGGCCCCAACCAATAAAACGCCACTGGTTTTGGAGTGGGTGATCCAATAAGCCAACCCAATACCGGGTAATGCCGCATGGGCAATGGCATCCCCTAACAAGCTATGTCGACGCAAGACAGCAAAACAACCCAACCCGCCGGATAACAGCCCGACCAATCCGGAGGCCAACATGGCCAGGCACAAGGTGTAGGGGATCATGGGGCGGCATGCCGTCCGCCAAATGCGGTTTTAAGGGTATGGGCTGTTACCACCTCACCAACAGGACCCAAGGCGATCAATCGCACATTTAACACCAACGCCCAATCAAAATAGTCGGACACGGTATGTAAATCATGGTGTACCACCACGATGGTTTTGCCTGCATCACGAAGGGATTTTAAGATGGCCACAATGTCACGTTCGGTGGTGGCATCAACCCCCACAAAGGGCTCGTCTAACACCAGGATCATGGCATCTTGTGCCAAGGCCCTGGCAATAAACACCCGTTGTTGCTGTCCCCCGGACAAGTGACTAATATGCCGGTTGGCAAACGCTGACATGCCCACCGATTCCAATGCCATGTCGCACCGGTTTTGATCCAATGAAGTGGGACGCTTCCACCATCCCAAATACCCAAATCGCCCCATCATGACGGTGTCCCATACCGTGACCGGGAAATCCCAATCAATGGACCGTCGCTGGGGAACATATGCCATACTCAATCGCTGGGTTTCAATGGCCGCACCCAAGATATCAATCCGACCTGCAGCAGGCTTCACAATCCCCACGATGGTTTGCAGTAGGGTGGTTTTGCCCGCCCCATTGGGACCTATAATGGCGACCATTGTCCCTTGGGGAATTTGGGCATCAATATCCCACAACACGGGTTTTTGTTGGTAAGCAAAAGAGACATCTCGAATGGAAATAGCCGGTACACTCATTGAAGATACCGTGCCATTTGGGTCACATTGTAGCGTAGCACACCGTCATAAGTTCCTTGTGGCGTATGGGGTTTTCCGGTCGAATCAGAGAACAAGGGGGGGGCAATGGTCACCTTCCCTCCTTTGGCGGCCACGGCTGCTTGGACGGCCCTAAGGTGTCGATCCGACACACTGGATTCAATAAAGATAGCGGGGATTCCTCGTTGGGTGATCAGGGTGGCCAACTGATCAATATCTGACGGGTTGGGTTCGGCCAGGGTACTGGTTCCCTGTACCCCCATCACGGTGATGCCATAATAGCGACCGAAATAACGAAACGCATCATGCGAGGTAATCAGCACCCGACGGGACGGCGGAATGCGGGATATCATAACCCGACAGGCCTGATCGGTATCATGAAGTTGCTGTAAGGCCGCCGCCAAATTGGCACGGTAGACGGGTGCATGGGGCGGGTCAATGTGTGACAAGTAGGTGGCAATGGATTGCAGCACCAAGGCCCATAAAGAGGGATCAAACCATATATGCGGGTCCGGTATCCCCCCACTTTTGGCGTCACGAATCAACTGATGGGGGGGGATGGCATCCCCGACGACCAACGGACGTTGGGGTAAAGCGGCCAGTACGTCCCCCATTTTGGCTTCTAAATGAAGCCCATGCATCACAACACCCTTGGCGGCGACCAACTGCCGAATGTCACCTGGTGTGGCACGGTATTGGTGGGGATCCAATCCGGGGCCCATCAGGGGGCGTGCGGACAAATGGGGGTGACCAATCAGGTTGACGGCATCGGCCAAAAACGTGGTGGTGGTAATGATGGGAACGTCTGGTCTTGGAGAACGGCAACTGGCAAGGAGTAACACGACCAGGGGAAGCAACAGACCACGCAGGATACAAAAGACAGGGTGTCGTCGTGTTGGGTGGGCGGTTGGGTGCCGATGAATACAGGCAGATAAAAATGGCATGGAGACAGTGTAGCGGAATTTTGAGGGGCTTCC
>RGUG01000162.1 GCA_010027915.1 bacterium
GGAGGGTGACCGTTCTGTCTTGATTATCTTGGATGGGTTATATAAGGTAAGGGTACGCCAATCGTTTCCTTTGGATCGTTGCAACGTCAATTCTCCCTGTGACGTGCTACCCATCCATTTCGGATGTCAACGGATATCAATTGGTGGATGATAGTAAAGGCGGTTGATGAACCGTGATGTTTTGGTGAAGGTTTTTTGTCGCTTACAGGCTAACCCAACAGTCAGACGCAAGGGCCCCAAGGGATTGCTCACTCAAATTGGCTGCATATTAAGTCTGTTGCTTCATCGGCATCGGGTCAAGGTGTCACCAGACAGCCAGGAGATAGCCAGTGTCTCATTGGTGTTTCAAGCAAAACCCCATGGTGCAGCACCCAAGAGGGTATGTCCAGGATCACGTCTAGCAGTTGGGTCACATGACCATGAGCCACTCATCTCCCATGGTCTGCAGGGCAGATAACCCATCCAAGCTGGCATGGATCGATGAGCCCAAGACCGTCACCTGATGCTCAGGGGGCCAATGGGCCATCACACACTGTCGAATGGCATCATGCCCTAATATCCCCCCGCCCAAGATCCAATGGCGGGTTTGGCTGACCCACTCGCAGGTCTCCCTCGACCACGCAGGCCCTCTCTTTGGAATGGGATACCCCGACTCTAAACACCTGACCAAATCCCGCAGATAGCGGCCCATTAACTCAATGTATAACGGGGGATGCTCACCATCTGCCAATGACCGTCCCATCACATCCTCATACCCACGACCTGACAATACGTCTTCGGCTAACACCCGATCCCCCGTTCGCCATGTATCATTCGGGTCGCGGGGTAACCAGACATCATACAAGTGACCATCCCCGATCACCGTTAAATAGCCCGTTTTGGCTGATACAAACCCGCCCCCCAATCCCGTTCCCGGTCCGATATACCCCACCATCACCGGGCGTTCACTGATCCAACCCTCACGGTGATGGATGACACCTCCCACCAAGGCGGCCAATGCGTCATTGATCACCCGATAGGCTTGGCCCATCCTAGCCAACCATCTGTGCCAATCAAACCCGTCCCAATCACCGGGTATATCACTCAAATTGGCCGCACTCCCTGGGGTCACCACCCCCCGGTCTAACAAGCCCGGCACGGCCAATGCACACCCTGCTGGTTGATAGTCCGTGATCCATGACTGAATCAGGGCCAAACAGTTGGCCTTGGTACGAGGGGTTCGTTGTTGGCGGGTGAGTCCCCGAATGCGATGGCTGATGTTGGTACCCCCCACGTCCACCAATAGCCAATCATGGGCCAAGGGGGTACTTAGCCTCCCCCCTGCTGCTTGGTGGACCCTGTCTGGTAGGGACGTCATCCCTGAGCCCCCCTTATAGTCGGGGGAAAAGACCACCCCATTTGGGTGGGTAAACCCTGGGTGATGGGCCACCCTTGGAGGGTACACCCTGGGCTAGGGTTGAGATGGCGTTGGCCACCCATGCCGTGCAAGCATTGGCAGGGGGAATACCCCGGACCCCTAAACCAGATACCCACCTTGCATGCCACCTAGGAAGGTTGAAAGGCCAAGCTCGGCTTGCGATCGCCCACTGGCACCATGGGCCGACAGACACAATAAATACTTGGGGTAAGGTCCGTCCAGCTCAAGCAACGCTGTGCGACCTGATCTAGCCGGATCAACCACGGGGTGGGCACGGTTCGCTTGACCCATTCGGACCTAAAAAACGACCCATTGACTGTTTCGATACGCTGTAATCCCACCCTTTCCAAGGTGCGATAAATAAGATCGGGATGAAAATTAACGAACCGATTCCCCAATTGATGAATACGGTGCTGAAATGGGTTTTCGGCTCGTCCCAAGGCATACAGCACGATGTTTTTAATGTGCCGGTAATTGGGGATTTCGAATATCACCAGGCCACCTGGTTTGGTCACCCGACACAACTCGGATAGAAACACATCATATTCCTCTAAATGATGAAGGGTCCGAATTGAAATACAAGCATCCAATTCGGCATCGGGTAGCGGAATGCTAAGGGCATTTCCTTGCACAAATTGAATGGGTTTTTTGGTTTGGATGCTGGCACGGGCCTGGGCCAACATATCATGTGAATAATCCAATAAGGTGACCGATTGGGCAAAGGGTTCATAAGATGGAAACAACCGCCCAAACCCACACCCGATATCCCCAATGTGGGCCCCTTTCACCCCATGGCGGGACAACAAATTCTGAATCAAACGACTTTCTACCCCATGTTCATAGGCCCGCTTGCCGTTGCCCCAAAACGATGATTTATAATCGTAGTGGTCATAATTACTGGGGTGGTTCATGCGGCCACCAAAAATTTAAATACGATTTTTAATGCTTGATCCAAGGACAACCCCGCCGTCAATTCCCCCGCAGCCATCGATACCGCTTGCCGTGATTCATCCGCCGTATACCCCAATTGCTTAAGGGCCAACACCAAGTCGGCATGATGACTGGCAACCGGGGTTGATAGGGTAGGGGAGTGGACGGGGCCCACCTTTCCCTTTAGCTCCACTGTCATTCGTTCGGCCAACCGTTTGCCCACCCCTGGCACCGCCGTTAGTGCCACACTGTCTTCGGCTGCAATCGCTTGAATCAACCGATCGGTGGACATGGTATTAAAAAACTTGAGTGCCACCTTGGGTCCCACTCCTGATACCGACAATAACAAGGTAAACAAGGCACGGTCTTCGAGTTGGGCAAACCCAAACAACTGCTGGGCATCTTCTTTGATGTGGTGGTACACATGCACGGACAACGGCTGTCCCGGCGGGGACCCATGGGCCATGGCCGTGCTGACATAAACGTGATACCCCACGCCATTGACGTCTAAGACCAACGCATCATCCAGCATATGGCGGACCACACCCGACAAATAGGCAATCATGCCAGGGATTTTAACCGAACGGAATGCCCATGACAAATGGCAATTGCCAGGGCATCGGCCGCATCGTCGGGTTTGGGAATGGTATCCAATCCCAACAATTGTTTGACCATGGTCTGTACCTGCAATTTATCCGCACGCCCATAGCCAGTGACCCCTATTTTGACTTGGACCGGGGTGTATGAAAACACCGGCAAGTGATGCAAGTGGGCAGCCAACAGCATCACCCCACGGGCCTGTCCGACCACCAACGCCGTTTTGGCATTGGTATTAAAAAACAATTCTTCGATTGCCATCGAGTCGGGCGAATGGGTGCGTATCAACCCGCATAAATCAGTGTATAAAAGACCCAATCGGATCGGCAATGCCGTGTGGGCTTGGGTAATAATCGCCCCATAATGACACAATTGCCACCGGTTACCTGTTTTATCGATGATACCCACCCCTGTGGTGGCAATACCAGGATCAACGCCCATTACTCTCATGCCAGCACTGTACCACAGCATGCTAAAACGAGACATCCAGCGGATCTTCATGATAGCCCAGGGTTTCAATTCAGGAAGCCGATACCGTCACAGCCTTATTTTTCAGATAATACAAA
>RGUG01000163.1 GCA_010027915.1 bacterium
GCATTTGATCTGGCCACCCATCCAACCCGCACCTATCACGGTTGGATTGGTACAAGCCAACCATGCCCAAACCCTCAAAATGGAAGGAAAAGACCAGGCCTTATTGGCCGATTATGTGAGGCTTTCACGACCCCTATTACCCCACCATGATGTGATTGTTTGGCCTGAAACATCCCTGTTATACCCGTTACTTGATGATGCAGCGGGTCGAAAATGGCTGGCCAACCAAATGGGTAATCGGCCGTTACTCATGGGGGTTCCGGCCCTAACCCCCGCTGGCCTGGTGAATGCCGTGGGCCTAATAGACGGTCAAGATGGACGCATTGTATACGAAAAAAAACACTTGATGCCGTTTGGCGAATATTGGCCGTTGGCGGGTGTATGGCGTGCTTTGGGGTTGGGGGATGTGGTGGGCGAGTCGTTTGTGGTGGGACAAGATCACCCACCATTTGAGGCTGCTAGAGCACCAAAAGAAAAAAAAATGATTCGATGGGGGGCGGGTATTTGTCTGGAAGCGATTAATCCGGGGGGATTTCGATCGGCCACTCTAGCGGGGGCCACGGCCCTGGTGGTGGTGGCCAATAATGCGTGGTTTTTTGATAGCCCAGCGGGGGTGCAATTGCGAGACATGGCACGCCTTCGTGCCATCGAAAACCGCCGTGACTTGGTGTTTTGTTCCAATTCGGGCCCATCGGGCGTGATTGAACAAACGGGTAGGGTCGCCCCCTTTTTGCCAGTGGCAACCCGTGGGGTGCTATCCGGCACGGTGCGACCCCATGAAGGACTGTCGTTGTATACCCGATGGGGCGATTGGTTAATGGGGGTCATGGTGATAGGATGGGTCATCCTAATCATCACCAGCTGGCCGTATTCGCGACGTCATGGGGGGGCTTAACACCCACCTGCCAAGTCGGGCATCGTGACGCATCCCATCCCGTTTACCGTCATTCGTTTTGTAACCGCTCAAAAAAAGCATCCGCCCGTTATCCGGCTTGAATGCTCACGCTATTGGGGCGGTGTGGTTGATAACAGGGTGGTGGTTGAAGGATCAGGCATGGATCAGAATGGTAACAGTGGGTCAGCCTATGGGGGAGGGTGTCTTGTCAAACGAGTGAGGCCAGTGGCATTAAAAAGACCCTTTGTATCAGACGTTGGTGGCCGTTGTAGCGTGAAATTATGTCATGAGAAATCGGAGGGTTCTGGTATTCCTACTATTCACGACGAGAAACGAAACAAGACCACCCCAAGACGTATGACCTCTCGATTGCCGTGCATCACCAAGAGCCGCCAGTCGTTCGATACTACTCCCGGCACTGTCCATCTCCCATGACCACATACTTGGTGCTGGTTAACGCCACCAGCCCCATGGGTCCCCGGGCATGCATCTTTTGGGTTGAGATGCCAATTTCTGCACCCAATCCAAAAGCCTCACCATCCACAAATCGAGTGGACGCATTGACCAATACCACCGCCGCATCCACATGGGTGGTGAAATAGTGGGCATTGGGCAATGAGGTGGTTATGATGGCTTCCGAATGTCGGGTACCATGGCAACGAATGTGCTCACAAGCCCCCTTCAGGTCGGGAACCACCCGTAGGGCAAGAATCAAGTCAAGGTACTCCGTATCCCAATCTTCTGGGGTAGCAGGGTCCACATGGGGCACCGCATCACGCACACGGTCACACCCCCGACACGTGACACCCAATGCCTGCAAACGACCCACTAGCAATGGCAAAAAAACAGGGGCAATGGCCTCATGAACCAACACGGTTTCGACGGCATTGCACACACTGGGACGTTGGGTTTTGGCGTTTTCAATGATGCGATATGCCATCTCAAATGGGGCCGACTCATCCACAAAAATGTGGCAATTACCCACCCCTGTTTCGATGCAGGGCACCGTGGCATGGGTGACCACCGTGCGAATAAGATCAGCCCCCCCACGCGGAATCATTAAATCGAGGTAATCGGTCATCGTCACAAATGTTTTGACCCCTTCGCGTGAGGTATCCGACAACCCGTGTACCACGCCCGCCGGCATGCCGGCCGCCTCTCCGGCGGTGGTCATCACCGATACCACTGCGGCATTGGTATGTTGGGCTGTGGATGACCCACGTAACACCACCGCATTGCCCGTTTTCAGGCACAAGGCCATGGCATCACTGGTCACATTTGGCCGTGCTTCATAAATGATGCCAATCACCCCCAAGGGTACCCGTTGTTGCATGATGCGCAACCCATTGGGCCGTGTCCATCCTGTGGTCACCTCCCCGATGGGGTCCGGCAAATGGGCCACCTGACGTACCCCCGTTGCCATGGCCTGCAGACGAGCAGGGCTTAAACGAAGGCGATCCAATACGGAATGGGTCCCACGAAAAGCCTCACAATCGAGGGCATTGGCTGCCAGTATGCACTCCTGGTGGGTGTCCAAGGCATCGGCCATGGCATGCAACACCTTGTTTTTGAGCTGGGTGCTGGCCACTGCCCAAAGGGGTGCCATGCGGGCGGCCTGTTGACACGCCGTTTGGGTACTCATGGTCATGATCGAATCACGGTGCCATGCACCGTTCCTTGTAACCATTCGACCAGGACATGGGGGGTACGCCCATTGGCAATCAAGACCTCAATCCCTGCGGCCATGGCAGTCGAAGCGGCCATGAGTTTTGAGCGCATCCCACCCCGGCTACGCCCGTTGTCTTGATCATGTACCATGGCCCATACGGTATCATCGATGCAGGTTAATCGGTCGAGTCGTTGGGCCAATGGGTTAGACTTGGGATTGTCGGTATACACCCCATCCACATCGCTCAATAATACCAACCGATTGGCCCCCAACAACACCGCCACCATGGCAGACAGTTCATCGTTATCGCCAAATTTAGGTCCAATTTCGGTGGTGGCCACTGAATCATTTTCATTGATAATCGGGACCACCCCCGCCTGCAACAAGCAGTGAATGGTGTTGCGGGCATTTTGAGCGGCTTGGGGATGTTCCATCCCATCTTTGGTTAAGAGGATTTGTCCGACACATTGTCCTTGTTGGGCAAACCAACGGGAATATTCTTGCATCAATAACACTTGCCCAACCGATGCCGCCGCTTGTTTATCTTGAATGGTGGTGGGAACCACCCCCAGTGCGTGGGCCCCACAGGTAATGGCACCCGATGAGACCAATACCACGGGGCCGCCCTTCATCTTGACCCATTGCCCTACTTGCCATACCAAATGCCTAAGGTGATTCACATCCAAGGCCCGATCGGGTGTGGTTAATAAATTGGTACCAATTTTAATCACCGACAACGACATGAGGTTTCCTTTCAAGGATGGCTTGAATGAGTGGTTCTAGCCCTTTTAAGGTCATATTAGAAAGGGGAAAAACAGTGGTCATCTCACGCAAGAAAGGGGCCATATGCACCGCCAACTCATCGTCATCAATCAAATCAACTTTAGAAAGGGCAACCAGCATGGGTTTTTGATTCAGACGATATGGAGAGTGGGCCAATTCGGC
>RGUG01000164.1 GCA_010027915.1 bacterium
AAACAGATAGCTAGAAATAAACCAGAAAATGTATCTCATAGAATAATTGCAGATCATGGTAGAGCTGTGGTTTTTATGATTTCAGAAGGAATTAAACCAGGAAATACAGAAAGAGACTATGTTTTAAGAAGAATTATGCGCAGAGCTATGTTACATGAAATGAAGCTTGAGTCAAAATTATTAGAAGAAGTAGCGAATTATGTTATAGACAAGATGCATCAAGATTACCCTGAGATCTTGAAAAATAAAGAACTTATTTTAAATACAATAAAAGCTGAACGAGAACAGTTTGAATCAATCTGTGCTAGAGGCATGGAATATTTGGATAAATTCACAAAAAATTCTGTAGATGAGGTACCTGCAGAAGTGGTCTTTAAATTATATGATACCTATGGGTTCCCATTGGATTTGACAGAATTGATGGCCCGAGAGTTGGGGCTAACGGTTGATACGGTCGAGTTTGAGCGATTATTGGAGGCCCGACGTGCCCAAAGTCGCCAAGCCGTTCGGCTGCATTATTCTGCAGAAACAGAAGTCCCAATGGGCGGCGAGGCCCGCATCGTGACCGACCCCGTCGAAAAGTTGGCGATGGCGCGGCACCATACGGCGACCCATTTGTTGCAAGCTGCGTTACGGACGGTGTTGGGGGTCCATGTTCACCAGGCTGGGAGTTTGGTGGATACTGACCGATTACGGTTTGATTTTGCTCATTTTAAGGCATTGTCCGAATCTGAATTGGCAGCCGTGCAACGCCTAATTCTCGATAAAATTAGCGAAAATATTCCAGTCGGTGCGTCCCACAAACCCATTGCCGATGCAAAAGCGGCCGGGGCGATGGCCTTGTTCGGTGAAAAATACGACGACATCGTTCGGGTTATCCAAATTGGCGATTTTTCTATGGAGTTATGCGGGGGAACCCATGTGTCCCATACCGGCGAAATCGAAGCATTTCGAATTGTGTCCGAAGCCGGAATTGCGGCCGGGACCCGACGGATTGAAGCCATTGCTGGAGCAGAAAACATTCGCCATTACGATTCACTTCAACGGGATAAACTTCAAATGGCGATTCAAACCAAGCTCAAAGTTCGAAATGCGATCGCTGACGAATTACGCCAGTTGGGGGTGGCCGTTGGGGTTGCGTCTCCCGAGAGTTTTGCATCCGACCGTGATGTAATCGACGATATCAAGGCGTTAGAAAAGGAATTGGCTCAGCGTAAATCCGCTATGGCAGGTGAACAATCCGTTGATTTGTTAACGCAATTCAAGGCGTCTGCGAAAGGTAAAGTGTTAATTCAACGGGTTGCCGGCGCGGATATTCCGATGTTGAAGGAACTTGCGGATACCTTGTGTAATTCGCATCCGGATGGCGTTGTGGTGTTGGGCTCCGTAACGGGTGATTCTGGACATTGGGTGGTCAAGTCCGGTGCTCAGTATCAAAGTGATTGGACTGCCCCCAAGATCATTGCCGAATTGACTCAAATTTCAGGTGGCAAGGGTGGTGGACGACCCAATTTGGCCCAAGCGGGCGGGGCAGATCCGGTGACGATGGAATCTGCCATGCGTCATATGGAATCGGTGTTGTTGGCCTAATGACCGATTATCCCCGAATTTTGGCCCTGGACTATGGCGAAAAACGAATCGGTGTGGCCATTTCGGACCCGTTGGGAATGATGGCCCATCCCTTGGCCTATGTTCCAGCCGGGGATCGTGCGATCGGTAATATCAAACAGCTGTGTCATGAATACGACATTGCAGAAATTATGCTGGGATTGCCTAAAAAAATGGACGGCACCGAAAGCACAAAAGCCGGTGAGGTTAGGGCATTTGGCGACGTGGTTGCGGCTGAAATTGGGCTTCCGATTGTGTATCGGGACGAGCGGTTTTCGACGGTCGCAGTGACCCGCACGCTGATTGATGCGGATATGAGCCGAAAGAAGCGAAAAGAAGTGGTGGATAGCCAGTCAGCGGCCTTTGTACTACAGGGGTATCTCGACTATAAGAAACGAAATCAAATAGGAGACAATCATGGACTATAAGTCATCCGGCGTGGACATCGATGCAGGCAATCGTGCTGTTTCGTTGATCAAAGATAATGTGCAACGTACCCATACCCCATGGGTATTGTCGTCGTTGGGCGGGTTTGCCGCTCCGGTTGAGTTGCCACCGGGGTATCGGCAACCGGTGTTGGTATCGTGTACGGACGGTGTGGGGACAAAATTAAAAATCGCAATTGATACTGGCAAGTTGAACACGGTAGGGATCGACTTGGTGGCCATGTGCGTGAATGACTTAATCTGTTGCGGGGCGATGCCCTTATTTTTTCTAGACTATATTGCGTGTCATCAATTGGTACCATCCCAAATGGCCGACTTGATTTCAGGTATGACCGAAGGGTGCTTGCAGGCAGGCTGTGCCTTAGTTGGCGGTGAAATGGCGGAGATGAACGATTTGTATCGTCCCGGCGATTTTGACTTGGCGGGATTTTCCGTGGGAGTGGTTGAAAAGTCCGAAATGATCGATGGGTCGGCGATGTCCCCGGGTGACCATGTGTATGGGATTCCATCGTCTGGGTTCCATAGTAACGGATTTTCATTGGTTCGAAAGGTACTGACGCCTGACGCCTGTTCTGACCATGGTATTGTGTATGACGATTTACTGACGCCAACGCGGATCTATGTCAAAGAGGTTCAAGCGCTACTGAAAGCGAATTCAGGTCAGATCACCGGATTGGCCCATATTACCGGTGGTGGGTTGGCCGAGAACCTCGAACGTATCGTGCCTGAAGGGTGCCATGTTGATATCGACGAATCGACTTGGCCGTTGCCGACGGTATTTCGACAGTTGCAAATGATCGGTCGTGTTTCGAATGACGAAATGCGGCGTGTATTTAATATGGGTATTGGGTTTGTTGTGGTTTCTAAGATCGAGCTTCCCGAATCCGAGGATCTCATTCGGATCGGATCTGTGCGGGCAGGGAGCCACGGGGTTACCGTTTCGTGACCCTGAAATTGGGGGTGTTGATTTCGGGCCGAGGGTCCAATCTGGGCGCCATACTCGCAAGTATCCAGCGTGGAGAGGTGACCGCGCAGGTGTCGGTGGTTATTAGTAATAATCCCGTAGCCCCCGGATTGGAGCTGGCGCGCGCCCATGGGGTCACCGCCATTACCGTTGATCCTTCAGACTACGATGACCGAGCGACTTACGAGTACGAAGTGGTCAGCGTTCTTCGGACACATGGGGTTCAATGGGTTGTCTTGGCGGGGTATATGAAATTGCTGGGCAAGACGCTACTGGGTGCTTTTAAGCGTAGGATTATCAATATTCATCCGTCTCTGCTGCCATCATTTAAGGGCCTGGATGCTCAGCGCCAGGCATTGGAATACGGTGTCAAAATCGCAGGGTGTACGGTTCATGTTGTTACATCAAAAATGGATGATGGTCCCATTTTGGATCAGGTGGCCGTTCCTGTACTGTCCGGAG
>RGUG01000165.1 GCA_010027915.1 bacterium
TTGTGTGAATGGGGCCCCCAAGTGGGTGCGGATCGGTTTTGGATGTATTGGTCGGATACCTGGTTTTTTGATACCCCGCATCGCTACATGGATGCGTATTCGTGGGGAATGGCGTGTGTGATGGCACAGGCACTTTCGCCTGGTCAACCGGGGATTGACTGGGCCCGTTGGGCCGATGGGTTATGGGGTGAAGAAGGGCTGTATACGCCGTTTGTGACGTGGGCATTGGATACGTTAACCGCACTCAAGACATGGGTACGGTCTCACTTAGGGGCGTCACTTGACTTGTGCCGCACTGATGGCACGTATGCGTCGTATCGGCAGGCCTGGCAGCAACTGCTTGACGATGGATTGCGTGGTCAGGATGGCTGGCAGGGCCCACGGCCGGATTTGGGGGTGATTCAAGCGGACTGGTGCCGGCGATTGCAAATCCATTGGCCGGCGGTTCAAGGGCCTGATGATCTGCTGCCCCTGATTGATCATGCCTGATTGATGCCCAATGCATTATCCATTGTTGTGGACACAATATTGGGTATACCCATTTATCTAAACCCACGCGATCGACTATATCTACCAAGTGTTGCCATTCGTGCCATACCATCACCCCATCTACCACGTCGCCAAACAAATAGTCTCGATTGTGGGTACAAATGGTAATAAAATACGCCCCTGTCTGAGAATAATCATCATGCTTCAAACGGATTGATCGGCGATGGTGTAGGGGTGACAGGGCACTCGATGTCATTTTTCTCGTGGGTTGGCTCGTTTATTACGTAGCGATACAATATCTGATAACTTATACGCCACTCCTTCGGTATTACCCCCACCTTCGTTTCTTCAAAACCATCCGTCAATAGTGCAACGGTTGCTTCCTCAATATCATCTGGCAACCTGTTTCAACCATAGCTTGAACAGGATCAAAACCAACAAACAAAGACTTAAACAATCCTTGGGCAATGGCGCCCAGGGTTTGATTGGTGTCGCACAAGAGGGTGATGCACTCGTCCAGTGCCCGTCAACAGTCAACGATGACGTTGAACATCCAGCTAAGGAAAGAGGGTTTTTAATGGCTTCAGCCTTGTCCATGCCGCTGCCATTGCGTCACACCGACTTGCGATGTCTTTGCTAGCCACCTCGTTTGACCTCATTTGCGTTTAAGAATGTAGTAAACAAAACATGGTTCGACCACTTTGTCGGTGTGATCCGGTTGCTACATCCCCTTCCCCTCATGGCCAGCCAGGGCTTTTTTTATCGCCACGTTTAGTGGGTCAGATGCGATGGGGGACGGCGTGATGTGATTGGGTGTGATTCGCTGCTTTCACACCTTCCAGATACGATCTTGCCGGTTCGGATTGGGGTGTTGTGTTCCCCGAAGGGGTTACCGTCGTTGGGCGATGCTGCTTGAAATGGCCGTCATCAGGTCGGGTTGCTCCAAAATCAGTTGGGTACCAAGGGCCACACAGGATAGCGGCTCGTTGGCGACGTTGACCGGTATACCGGTTTCTTCGGCAATGAGCTGATCCAACCCATGCAACAATGCCCCGCCACCCATGAGCGTAATGCCCGTACCCATGATATCGGCGGCCAATTCGGGGGGTGTTTTTTCAAGGGTTAATTTGATGCTTTCTAAAATGGCATGAACCGGTTCACTCAATGCATCGCGGATTTCATATGATGACAAGGTAAAGGTTCGGGGAAGCCCACTGAGCAGGTCGCGGCCTCGTACGGTGGTGTGCCGTTCTTCTTCAAACGGATAGGCCGATCCAATGTCAATTTTCATGGTTTCGGCCATTCGTTCCCCAATCAACAAATTATAATGCTTGCGACAGTGATGCAAAATCGTACTGTCCATTTCAACACCCGCTACCCGAATGGACTTGCATGCCACAATGCCCCCCATGGCAATCACTGCCACTTCGGTGGTGCCACCGCCAATATCCACGATCAAATGACCTGTATTGGTGGTGACGGGTAATCCCGCTCCTACCGCCGCCGCCATGGGTTCGTCTATCAGATAGGTTTCGGCTGCACCCGCATTTTTGGATGCATCAAACACCGCCCGTTTTTCAAGTTCGGTAATGCCCCAGGGAATCCCAATTAACACACGAGGGGCGGTAATGTTGCCCAATGTCATGGCCTTGTTGATAAAGGCCCGAATCATGTGTTCGGCCATATTAAAATCCGCAATCACCCCATCTTTGAGGGGCCGAATCGCAATCAGGTTTCCCGGTGTGCGGCCCACCATGCCATAGGCCTCTTTGCCAATGGCCAAGACCTGCTGGGTTTTGGCGTCAATGGCCACCACCGATGGCTCTTGGACCACAATCCCTTTGTGCTGCAACACCACCAGGGTATTGGCGGTGCCCAAATCAATGCCCATGTTTTTTTTGCCGGATCGAATCCATTGGGTCAATCGGTTCATGCGGATACCGGCAGTGCCCACCCCATTTGGCTGGCCAATTGCTTTAATAAGGGAAGGGATAAACCCAAAATGGTCGATATATCGCCCTCCCACCATTTCGTGAGCCCATCTTGAATGCCATACCCCCCTGCTTTATCAAACGGATGACCCCCTGCTATATAGGCCTCTCGTTCGTCATGGGATAGGGGTTTTAATTGGACGATCGCCACGTCAGCACCCGATACCACCTGGTCTGGGGTTCGAATACAGAGACCACTGACCACCATGTGGGGCGTTGTTTCAAGGGTGCAGAGCATCTGACGTGCCTCATCCTCAGTTTGGGGCTTACCAAACACCCTGGCATCTGCGAGGTCCCAATCGGTGGGATAGGGGGACACAAAAGGGGTGTGGGGCACCAGTACGATGGTATCCCCAGCCAAAAGGTACCCATCGCCGAATGAAGATACCGACAGGGCTTTTTCTTTTGATAAGTGGGACACGGCGACGGTGGCGGATCCCTGTGAGGGAATGCTTTCTTGGTCGAGCTGATGGGATACCACCGTTGGCACAATCCCCAGCGTCGCCAATAACGTGGCCCGTCGGGGCGAGGAAGAGGCCAGATAAACGGCGGTCATTCGCTTGTAGGGGCGACCAGCTGGGATTCGAATCCCTTGCTGGCAACATACCGGATGGTTTCTTCGGCTTTCACCTTGTGTTGAAAGGCCCCCAACTGTAACCATGTGCGGGTATCGCTTTGTTTGATCATGGCCTCAATTCCCAATGTTTTTAACCGGGCACGCATGGCCAACGCATCGGTTTGGTTGGCTTGTGGCATGATGACCCGGTACCGAATGGAAGGGGGGGATACAACACGTTTTTCAATGGCAAGAGGGGGTGATGGACGATTCGGTAGTGGATTGCTAGGCGATGCCGGTGGCGTGGGGGCGGCAACCACTGGACCCGATGGCTTGCTGGTTGCTTGAGTGGGACGAGTCGGTACGGGTTTTCGTGCCGGGTGTGAGGTGGGCGGGGCGGGGCTGGGTACGACAGATAAGGAAGCGGATGGTTTCGGTCGAGGC
>RGUG01000166.1 GCA_010027915.1 bacterium
GCCACCAACCCCGCCGCCATATCCGGAATCATCATCGGCACCGTAAAAGGACTCACGCGGTCCGGACCTTTTTGGAACAAGGTCAATGCCGTTTGTTCTAAAATCTCAATTCCCCCAATACCCGATCCAATTTCAATGCCGACTTTTTCTGCAATGGGTGCAATATCAAGTCCCGCATCGGCCAGGGCCTCTAAGGACGCTTTTAGCGCAAACAAGATAAACCGCGACGTGCGACGGGCCTCTTTCTTATCCACTATTTCTTCTGGATTAAAACCCCGAACGGAGCCCGCAATCCGTGTGGGAAACGCCGAAGCATCAAAGGAGGTCACCGGACCCGTTCCCGATGTGCCGGCCAACAATGCCGACCAATAGCTTGCCACATCATTCCCAATGGGGGTAATGGCACCCATCCCTGTGATCACCACTCGATTCATGATACCGCCTCCTTTGGCTGCAACCCGACCCCGCTCACCCATGTCCCATGCCCTGAATAAACCAAAAGGACCGACATTCGGCCGGTCCTTCGATTGTCACTGTTCAAAACGACGTCACACAACCCGTCAATTCCTCAGTGCTATTTTAAATTACCAACAATATAATCCACGGTTTTACCAACGGTGGTCAACTTTTCTGCGTCT
Organism: bacterium; assembly: GCA_010027915.1. The sequence goes on from RGUG01000166.1 coordinate 639, forward strand.
TCATCCGCAATTTCGGTGCCAAACTCTTCTTCTAATGCCATCACCAATTCCACTGTGTCCAACGAATCGGCACCCAAATCGTCTGAAAAAGACGCCTCTTGGGTCACTTCTTCTTCCGATACACCCAATTGATCCACAATAACGGATCGAACTTTTTGAAACACATCATCTTTAGAATACGACATTATCAAACCTCCATTAACCTAACATTACATGGGCATTCCACCATCTACACACAGAACTTGACCTGTGATGTAAGATGATGAATCGGACGCTAAAAAAGACACCACACTTGATACATCATCTACCGTACCAAGTCGCTTCAAGGAAACGCCCTTGATTATAGTATCAAGTTGATCGTTCGGTAAAGCATGCGTCATGTCCGTCGTAATAAACCCGGGTGCCACCGCATTGCAGCGAATCCCTTTGGCCCCATATTCTTTGGCAATCGACTTGGTTAACCCAATCAATCCCGCCTTGGATGCCGCATAGTTGGCTTGCCCCGCATTGCCCGACACCCCAATCACGGACGACACATTCACAATGACCCCCTGTTTTTGTTTCATCATCACCCGTATCAACGCCCTGGTTAACCAAAACGATGAGCTTAAATTCACCGATAAAACGTCATCCCATTCCTCATCGGTCATGCGAATCAATAAATTATCGCGGGCAACCCCCGCATTGTTGACCAACACATCCACCCGTCCCATATGGGCCACCGCCGACTTCGCCAATTGGGCCACACTGTCCGCATGACCCGCATCAAACGCCATCCCCATGGTGGGAACCCCCCACTTAGAGGCCAGTCGTTCGGCGACTTCCCGACAGGCCGATTCTCGGGTGGCCGCCACAATCACGCCCATGCCGTCTGACGCCAATCGCTCGGCAATCCCCAATCCAATCCCACGGGTGGCACCCGTTACCAACGCCACTTTTGTCATGATACAACCCCTTTGATATGACCTTGAATCCAGGTCAGTGCCGACGCCTCACTATCAATCGACGAAACCGCCCAATCCGGCACTGTTTTTTTGCATAACCCCGCCAATACTGACCCCGGACCCACCTCAATGACCTGATCCACCGACGTGGCCAACCACCGTACCGTATCGACCCACTTCACCTCGGATACCACTTGTAGGGGCAAATTATCTCGCAACGGATCCAATCGGTGTTCGGGTTGCCCCGTTCGATTTAATACGACCGGAACCTGAGCCGAATGCCAAGGAACGGTCGACACCCATTCTGATAATACCGTCTGAGCCGGCCTCATCATCGGAGAATGAAAGGCCCCGCTCACCGGTAATCGAATCAGTTTACCCCCCCGTGCTTTGATCACAGACACCAGCTGATCAATGCCAGATATCGGACCTGATATCACCGTTTGATTGGGGGCATTATAATTGGCCACCACCACCCCATGATCAGACACCGAGCCCAGGCTTTCGATCACCGCTTCACTAGTCAATCCCACCACAGCGGCCATGCCAGTGGTACCTGGTTGGGTGGCCGCCGCCATCGCCGTGCCTCGCACTTGAATCAACCGCAAGGCATCTTCAAAGGACAACACCCCTGCCGCAAAATACGCCGTGATTTCACCCAAACTATGGCCCGCCACATAAGCCGGTTGGATGCCTTCCCGCTGCAAGTAATCCCATAAAACCACCGATACCACAAAAATAGCCGGTTGGGCATAATGGGTCTGCATGAGGGTGTCCTCGGGCCCCTCTAAACAGACGGTTTTGAGTGAATACCCCAACATAGTCGATGCGATGTCCCATCGACCCTGAGGGTCATCCCCCAACGCATGGGCCATCCCAACTTTTTGTGACCCCTGACCAGGAAACACCATTGCCACGCTTTGTGTCATCCAACACCCCATTCAAATAAACTCACGGCCCAGGTAAACCCGGCACCAAAGCCCACACACATCACACGATGGCCAGGCAACAACCGACCCGATTGTACCGCCAAGGATAGCTCCAAGGGAATAGAGGCCGCCGATGTGTTGCCATAGTCTTGAATCGATGACAGCACTTTATGGGATGGAATATGATGGGTCTCGACCACTTGATCAATAATCCGCTGATTCGCCTGATGGGGCACAAACCAGTCAATCTCGTCCCAGTTCAATCCGGTGTCCGCCAATGCCTGGGTAATGGCCGATCCAATGGCATGAATTGCAACTTTAAATACCGCCTTGCCATCCATGTGAATCAGGTGTCGCCGATTCGCCAATACCAAATCCGATAACGGCTCCCGAGCCCCACCACCAGGAATGTCCAGAATGGGTGCCAACGCCCCGTTGGCATAAAACCGGGTGTACTCAATCCCCCACCCGCCCCATCCCCAAACAACACGCAAGAGCGACGATCCGTCCAATCCACCCAATTGGACAGCACATCAGCCCCAATGACCAACACATGGGACATACCCCCCGAAGTCGCCAACGCAGCACCTGTTCCCAAGGCATACACAAACCCGGCACAGGCAGCCCCTAAATCAAAGGCCCCCGCCCGAGACAATCCCAATTGATCTTGGACCAAACACGCCGTCGATGGAAACCCCAGATGATCGCCCGAGGTGGTTGCCACAATCACCATATCAATCGCATCAGGGGCAAGACCCGATGCCGTCAATGCCATCCGAGCTGCCGCCACCGCCAATTCCGACGTGGGAATACCATTGGCAATGTGCCGACGATGGATGCCCGTCCGAGAGGCAATCCATTCATGAGAGGTATCCAAGCCTCGGCTGGCCAATTGGTCGTTATGCCAAACCGTGGGGGGCACCGCATGCCCCACCCCGGCAATCCCTACGGGCATGACAAGCCAGACT
>RGUG01000167.1 GCA_010027915.1 bacterium
GTATATCTTTTAACATAGGTTTTACTTTTTCTGGAGCTATTATATTATTAGAATCACTCATATTTGCTTCTATAAAATCATATTCATTTCCATATTTTTGTTTAAATTCTTGCCATTGACTCATATATTTTTTACAATAACCACACCATTCCGCAAAACATAAGATAAATGTACCTTTTTTGCGATTAAGATTCATAGTTTTTGGTGTTGATTGATATAAATGCATAGGTTTATAATTTTCATGTGAATTCATATTTCTATAACTTGAAAAATTTGCAGGATCTTGAATACTTAGAGATTGAGTTGTGCTATAACCGCAACCATATCCTTCAACTACAGGTGAAATAGTTGTATAAGGACTCATTGTAACATTTTGTTCTGATGTCAATCAAATTTTCAGGTGGCAACTGGTACAACGTCACCGCTGGGTTATCAAGAAAAGGAGGGACAGGAAAAGTCACGCTCACATTTGAATATGAAGTGGATCCCACTCACATCAGTGGGTTTCCGATGGGGGATGCTTCGGGAATCACCATTACGGCTATGGGAATGATCAGCCAATCGGCCATCTATGCAGGAGTCGGCTATCGACCCTTTGATTGGGTGGTGCTCACCCAATCAGCACTTGCTGCTGGGCGAGTGCCCTTGCTGAGCACGGATGTTGGCCCTTACCTCACCGATTACACCCAAAAGATAGATTGGAGAGGGTTATATCCCGGTGTTCCTTTATATCCAGATGTTGTAAGGTACAGTGGTTGTGTCAAGAATCCGGAATGGACTGCATTACCTTGTGTGTTTGCCAATCAAAGCCAGGACACACTAAACGACTGGATTACCAACACCAGCACATTACCCTACACCAATACGGCTGAGTCATTGCCCAGCCTGGTAAACGGTAATGTCTATTACTACGATAATCCACCTGTACCTGTATTGGACACCCGGTTTGTAGCCGACGACTTGGCGTTATCAGGTAACCAATATCAGCCAGTGGCTCCGCTGACGCTGACACCGCGTTTGGTTACACCGCCCACTATGATGGTCAACCGATTGCGTATAGGGGCCCCCGATGCCCCTTATGCCCTTGATTCCCAGGATCGTTTGAACCCGACAACCCCCAAAGGATATGGGCGTTTCAACACCATCGACGTCACGGTGTTGAGCAAAACCAGCGGGTCGTTTGACATCCCCCATCCCCAGCCGCTCAAGGCCCGTCTGGGGATTCGATTGCGTCATTACTTTGTTGAAACGCCCAGTCCAGGTGGCAATGTATACAAATGGCAAGGGGAATATCCAAGCGGCGACACGTGGGTGGCATTGCCGGATTACATGGCCCATTTAAATGATGAGACCATGGTACAACTCAGTCCGGTGGGTCATTTTGGGGATGGGTGGGGGGAGGTAAAGGGCCATCAATTGCATGTGGCGGTGTCTCAATCGGGGCGTTACAACGTGTTGTTGTTTGGCACCCGCAAAGACCCCGGGGCATTGGAGGTGTTTTCTCGGTTTGGAACGGAATACCGGGTAAAAGAAGACCGTCGCATCGAGCGGATCCAATAATCCCGTTGGGGATGGGTATCAACCCGGGGCGTCTATTCCACGGGGCAACACACAGGGCAGACCGCAGCTGACAATCAGTGATCAGTAAAAAGCAAACAAATGCTTGAGCCAGCGGGTTAATAGGGGGTGATCTAGAATGTGACGGAATGGTCTGCGTTAGGCACCTGTCAGGGTTGACTTGAGGTGTGGTGAACATGCGACAGTGTGTCATCAGAAACCGGCGGTGAAGGGTAGCGACTGCTGGGTCACGTTGAATCGGACCTTGCACATCGGTTACAGTTGCACGGGTCACATGAGTGGCTTGAATCGTTCTGTTGTCTTGGCTTAGCGACCCCAAGCCCGTCTATCCAAAGTGGGGTTGAACGGGTTCAGTCCTTTCAGGCGGGTGCGGGCACTGCGTGTCCCCTGCATTAGGATCGTTTCCTCCCTTTTGGGGGGTTCAGGGTACGTGCAAAAAAGCCCCCCTTTTTATCGTCAATGTCGATCCCAAGGTGGGATGATTGAGGGTTGCCCATTCACTTCACCGTATCGACCCCGGTCAACGCAATCCAGCGGGGGCGGAATCGACGCCATTTGGTTTATATGGTATCGGGTCTCCTCCCCTTGATCCTCCCCTGACGTGATCCTAAATAGTATCCTCACGACAAAAGCGATCAATCATCTCATCGAATGATACTCATCGAATGATAAAAGGAGGGCCTGATGGGCAAACTGGCGTATTAACGCCTGACCGTTCAGATCGAATAGGGGAGATATTGAAGGATCGACTATCTGGTCGAGAGGGTCTTGGGGGGCGACAAGGCGAGAGACAAATCGGGTGTTTTTTTGCCGTATGTTGGATGTTAAGAACAGGGGCCCCGTGGCGTGATGTGCCGCCAGACGGTGGGTATTGGACCAACACCCATCGCCGGTTTTGTCGTGGGCGAGATAAGGGGATAGGGGGCAATACGGGATAGAATCGTAGGTCGCCGAGCCGGATGGTGAAGGGCCATGATGGATGCTAGTCATGTGATGGGTCCCATGCATCGGGGGCCAAAGGTGGCAACCAAGAGATAAGCCACACAACAGGGGCCCATTCCAAGACCCATTGGGCCGTGGATGAGCATGGGTGGCCGGTCCGAATCACATGCCGTAATCGAATGGGTGTCGGCAGTCATTATTTGGCGGATCGAGGATATGACACGGATGCGATTCTTGAACGGGCACTTCAAGCCCCCATCCACCCGGTACTCCCGCCAACATCAAAAATCGAGACGTACAATCGAGATTGGCACACCCTGCGTCATGAGGGTTGAACCTGCATGTGTTGATCTCAACCGCTGGCGAGGTTTTGCCACTCACGGAGTAAAAAAACCTTGGCCTCATTCCTCGCGGCGGTTCAGATGCAATGCCTTTCTCTCGGGGCCCATATCTCGTGACGATAGGGTATAGACCCCCCCCTGACGTGATCCCCCGAGGGCTTGTCTCGCCACGGGTCGCCCATGCGATGCCATTGCAGTGTGTGTTTCATCCCATGTCAAATCGGGCCGCCACTTCCCCATCCCACCCTTGCGGCATGCCCCCCACACCACCAAGCTTAAGATGAATCCGCATTGGCCATGGTGACCCGATTGTCGCGCAACGCCTCTTGATCACCCGTTTGACGGTGGCTGAGCTGGCATCATGTGCTTTTTTATCCCCCTGGCCTCGGACGGATGACCGGTTACGTTTTTTTCCGGCGTGTATCATGTGAAAGGGTTCTCGGGAATGGGTGAGGGACAGACACCCTCAACATCACTCCCCCGTTGAGATGGCCGCAAGCGGGCCTCCCCTCCTTTCAGATGGCGTGAGGCGATGTCATCCCGAAGGGGTGCGTGTGAGGCAACGACACGATCCCCTTGGGTGGATAGG
>RGUG01000168.1 GCA_010027915.1 bacterium
GGCGATTGATGTGGCCATGCAATCGGTGAGTCGATTGGCAAGCCAGCGGGCGTCATCTCGCAAAGACAGCAAGGGCAAAGTGGCCATGGCCATGCAACGGATATCCGGGACGGTAGACGGGACGGGCATGGGGGTGATGGATGTGGTGATCGAAGCCGTGGTAGAAGACATGGGCGTGAAGCAAACCGTGTTGCAAGGATTAGAGTCCAGGGTAGGCAAGGATGTGATACTGGCCACCAACACATCGGCGTTATCCATTACCCAGATGGGGTCAGTATTGGCCCATCCTGAACGATTGGTCGGGATTCATTTTTTTAGTCCGGTTCATCGCATGCCACTGGTTGAAATTGTCAAGGGTGCGGCCACATCCGACGACGTGGCCTTGCGGGCGGCGGCCTTGGTCAAGTCGTGGGGGAAGGTGCCGGTGATGGTGCAAGATCAGCCCGGGTTTTTGGTCAATCGGGTCCTAATTCCGTATGTTACCGAGGCCATTCAATTGGTATCAGAGGGGGTGGCGTGTGAGTGGATTGATCGGGTGATGGTTCAGTTTGGGTTGCCGATTGGGCCGTTGGCGTTGGCCGATGAAGTGGGCTTGGATGTGGGTTATAAAGTGGCCAAGGTATTGGCCGATGGGTTGGGCGACCGGATGGCCATTCCACAGGCGTTTCATCAGGTGATGGCCTTGGGATGCCGAGGTAAAAAAGACCGGAAGGGGTTTTATGTGTACGGGGGCCAAGACATGCGTGACGCAAAAGGGGTGAACCCGGCGATTCGCGAGATGTTTCCGGTCACGACACCCCCGGCCGAGGCACGGGTGGTGGACCGATTGATGGGGGTGATGGTTAATGAGGCGTCCCGGTGTTTGGCCGATGGGGTGGTGCAATCGGCATCGGTATTGGACATGGCGATGGTGATGGGGACGGGATTCCCGGCATGGCGTCGGGGGGTGTGTCAGTATGCGGATGATCGAGGTATAGGGGAGATGGTGAGGGTCTTAGAAGGGCTGGTGCAATTGGGGCATGGTCGGTTTGAGCCATCGGAACGGTTACGGCTGATGCACCAGATGGGAGTGGGATTTGATGGGTTTGACAAGAAAGGGGTTCAATCATGAATATCAGCGACAATCAGGCCAAGCAAGACGCCTTGGATTTAACCGAAGCGTCCAGGGAGCAAGTATGGAAGTCACCCAGTGTGGTAGGTGAATTATTTAAAGGGGTGTTTCGCTGGGACTTAATCCATCCGTATCCTGTCCAATCAGAGGCTGACAAGGCCATTGGTGACGACGTGCTGAAGCGATTGGAAGCGGTGTTAAAAGCCACCATTGACCCGGAGGCGGTGGACCGGGACCAACAGGTCCCCAAAGCCGCATTGGATGCATTGGGTGAGGCAGGGTTTTTTGGCATGAAAATCCCCCAAGCGTATGGGGGGATGGGTTTATCCGTGATGAATTATACCCGCGCCATGGCGTTGGTGGGCAGTTATTGTGGGTCCACGGCGGTATGGTTATCGGCCCATCAAAGCATAGGGGTGCCCCAGCCATTAACGTTATTTGGCACCCCCGAACAAAAAGAGCGGTATTTACCCCGGTTGGCCAAGGGTGAGATATCAGCCTTTGCCTTAACGGAACCGGATGTGGGGTCAGACCCTGCCAAAATGACCACCACGGCGGTGTTATCAGAGGATGGTACCCATTACATCTTAAATGGGACCAAATTGTATATCACGAATGGCCCGGATGCGTCGTTGTTGGTGGTGATGGCAAATACGGCCCCTAAGGTGGTGAATGGCCGAGAAAAAAAGCAAATCACGGCGTTGATTGTCGAAACCAATAGCCCTGGGTTTGAGGTGGTGCATCGGTGTCAATTCATGGGGATTCGGGGAATTGCAAATGGGGAGTTACGGTTTACCAATATCAAGGTGCCGGTAGAAAACGTCATTGGCAAACCAGGAGACGGGTTAAAAATCGCCTTTGTCACCCTCAATGCGGGTCGATTGACCATTCCGGCAATCTCAGCGGCGGCGGGAAAGGTTAGCATGGTGGGCACCTTGGATTGGGCCCAGCGGAGGGTGCAATGGGGCCACCCGATTGGGGAGCACCAGGCGGTGCAGCAAAAGGTGGCCAACATGGTGGCGGACACATACGCAATGGACAGCATGTCCACCTTAACGGCTGTGTTAGCCGATGACCACCACCGGGACATTCGGTTGGAGGCGGCGATGGCCAAATATTTTGGGTCAGAGCGTGCGTGGTCGGTGGCGGATGATTTTTTGCAAATACGAGGGGGGCGTGGGTATGAAACGGCGACGTCGCTGCGTCGACGGGGTGAGGTGGGGTATCCGGCGGAACGCATGGTACGGGACTTGCGTATTAACCGCATCATTGAGGGAACCAGCGAGGTAATGCAATTGTTTATCGCCCGCGAGGCGATGGACACCCATTTGCGGTTTATCATGCCCTTGTTAAATGGGCGGTTGTCATGGCGCGAGCGGATGGGGATTGTGGGGGGGATGATACGGTTTTATGTGGGATGGATCCCGATGTTGTTTGTGCCACGGTGGCGGTGTTGGGGGGTGACAGGATTATCACGTCGAAACCGTGGGTATCTAGGGTGGATCGATCGCACCTCGAGGCGATTGGCCAAATCGTTGTTTTTTACAATGGCACGGTATCAAGTGAAACTAGAAAAAGAGCAGGTGAAACTGGCAACCTATGTCGATATTGGCACCACCTTGTTTGCAATGGCGTCGGTCTTATCACGGGCCGAGGCAGAGTTAAAAACCAAGCGAGGGGAAGAGGCCGCCGCCTTACAAGCGTTGGTGACGTATTATTGCGAGGAATCCAAGGTGAACATCAAGCGGTTGTTTCGACAGTTAGGTAGCCGATCGTCCACCCGGATGACGGTGGTGGCGAAGGCCTTCTTTAAGCAACGGTATGATTGGATGACCGGTGGGATTGTGGACCCGCGGGACCCGCAAGGCTAACGGGGGGGAGGATGATGGGTCATTGAGGTGATACACCCGCATTGGGTGGGCCAAGAGAGCCCCCAATGGGTGAGTCGTTGGTTTACGGTGTGGTTTTTTTAAGACCCATATGTCGATTGGGTTTTTTGTGAGCCTGATCATTGAGATGAAAGCAAAGGGTCGATCTCGTCTGGATACCCATTACAAGGAACAGGTAGTGGTGTTCAAAGAGTGCATCAAATGGTTGAACTTATCCCGTCACTGGTTTTGCGAGCACATACCGTTTTGGTTTTTGATGATGGAAACCTATGGGATAAAAGACAAGAACGTGAATGTATTAGAGTTGGGGCGTTTTGAGGGGTTATCGGGTTATTTTATATTATCCACACTTCCCCATGCACACCTTACGTGTGTGGATACTTGGCAAGGGGGCGATGAATACCAATCTTATCCCTATCGCATGAGCCGACATGGTGTAGCAAACTAGAG
>RGUG01000169.1 GCA_010027915.1 bacterium
CGCCATTGTGCGACCCCATAGGCCTGTATCAGGCTACTGATCACCACCATACCAGAAACCCCAATCAAAGACGCCACTTGGTTAAAGGGTTCCCATCCGCCCCATGCCATGCCAATCGAACCGGATGGTGTACCCAAGGGTCCCCATGTGCGGGCCATATCCATCACCGCCCACATCATCCCCACATGTAGCATGCCCCCAGGTACCCGATCAGCCAACCATCGGCCCGCCCCAGTGGCCACCCCAAACCAAAGTCCCAAATAGATGGCCAAGGCAGCATAAACACCCCCCACGGCGGGCCAAGGAGCAAATGCCGTTAAGGTCCACATCCAGGTATGGTAGCCCAACGACACCAAGAGACCATGACCCCATCCCATCAGACTGGCTTCTGTGACATGTTTAGAATGGAAAACCGCATAAAACAAGGGAATCAGGGACACCGACACGACCCAATGGGCATTCCATGGGCTGCCGGCTACCAACACCGCCGCAGCCGATAGGCCCACCCCCAGCCACCGCATCCAAGGGGAAGGGAACCGGATTTGCCGGTAGATGGTTGATATCACCCTGACCCATCGGTCCGAATGACGATGAGAGAGGGTTTGCACATGCCTTCCCATGTCGATCCAGGGGACCCCTTGTTTTATGCGAGCCATCGGAGCCAAGACGTGAACTCAATGACCCACCCGGTTAGATGGCCCGCAGGCACTATCGTACTTCCACTTCTGATTTCACCAGATCGCTAGGCCCACTCAAAAAAGGGGCGCTGCCTTCATTGAGATAGGTGGTATACCCTTGTTGAATCAGAATATCTTGGGACTGAGACAAATAATCCTGTAAAAACCCACTCCCGATTCCTGGCTCTTGCGTGGAGGTGGCCACTTGTAACCAAAACCGTGTGGCCGCACCGGTCAGGTCTTGGGGGCGCCACCGAATGATCAGTTGGTTCCCATCCCGGGTGATGGTGGGACGAAAGGGACTGGGTAATGGGCTGGCCATAAAATTGCTGGTGACAATGACACCCGAGGTATCAAGGGGCATCACAAACGATACACCACCCGATTGATAGACCGACACCTCACCATTTTCGATGACCATATAATGTTGCCAGGTACGTAAATACCCATCATAAAAACGCAATCCTTGGGCATTAACCGCTGTATCACTGTCATTAAAATAACGACCTGGGGTTAACATCAGGGTGTTAAGGGGGGGGAATAAAATGCCAGGCGATCCTGATAAAATGACGTAATACCGAACAGATGGGGAGATGGGCTCACGGGTATGAATCGTCACTTGAAGGGTTAAGATAGGATCGCGTGATGTGTAACTGTTGGCACACCCCACCAGGCATAACCCCAATAGCAAGAGGAATCCATTATAAACGGTCTTGACTTTGATCATTCCATAATCCTTTAAATCGCCATCCCGATCGTTGTTGCATATAGCCAATTTTATCATCCGGAAAGGCCAGCAAATGGAATTGAAGGCTCCACTCTTGCATGGGTTTATTGTAGCTGAATGTGTACATTCGACAATGGTCTTTTTGGCTGATCGAAATACTTTGAATGGTATATTGAGACCAAGAAAAGGGGGTAGGATCGACTTGGTATTGCATCACCACACCGACCGATGTGCTATAGTCCGTGCCTGGTAAGAGGTCCCACGAAAACGAAAACGAGGATTGAAGTACACGAAACACCTGATCATAGACCCATCGGTTGGTATCCAATGTGAGGGAATAGGCCAGACGCAAGGGGTGGGTAGGGGAGCCCCAATTCAATCGAAAATCGGCGGGAAGGTACTCGTTACCGGCATCGGAAGGCTTGGCAGACAGCAAACGCCCCAAACGAAGACTGGTCGAAAGCAAGGGATGAGGGGTGAGGCTCAATTCGGTGGTATAGGGGTTCCATTGGTTGCTGATCCAATTGTATTGTGTTTCGTGTCGCCATTTTCCAAGGGTCGGGGAGAGAATAAAAAAGTCGACATAGCCACCCAATTGGTTTCGTTTTTGGGTGCGTAAATCAAAGGTGTAAAAAGGCGAATTATTTTGGGCTGGTGCATGGTTAACTTCGTAGGTGAGCGCACTGCTCATGATACTGGACCATCCCAGATCCAATTGCCCTGTATACCCCAACAAATACCCCGCATCACTATCCAACCACGATCGACCCGGCGATCGAAAGACCTGTTGCTTGTATAAAAAATAAGAATCCAACTGGGTTGTCCACCCCCCATAGGACAGGCCAATGGATTGGGTGTAACTCGTATCCATGATGACGGTATTGGGCAACGCATCCATTTCATGGGTGAGGGGGTATACCCTGTAATACAATCGGGCACTGTCATACATATACTCCTGAAACCGGCCCATGGTCAGTTTGGATGACAACAGCCCCCGGTTAAGTGATACCCCACTGCTTGCAACGGACCAGTCAATGGGACGCTGAAACAACACATCCAATTGGGGCAGGGCCATCAGGATGTTGTTGCGACCCGAGGTGTTGTCTGCGGTGTAACGGTCTTGATCCAAATCCCATCGGTAATGGGTAAGCCAGCGGGTGCTGACCCATTCATTGACTGTGCTACGAACCTCTGCACTTAATACCAATAAATCATCGACCATGTCACGAATGACGTACCGATCCAATACCCCCGTGATGCTGACTTGCGAGTGAGGACCGATGGGCAGGTTGGTGCCCCATTTGCTTTTGGCGTATGAGGTATTGGTGCCCAATGTATTGGTTTGCTGGTGTGAAAACGTAAAATAGTCGATTTGATTGAATCGATAGCCAGTGTCAATGACCCATTCATTTCGTTTTTGACGAATATCTTCTTGTTGATACCAAGAAAGCCCCACCGATTCCCCATTGTCTTGATAGGTCATGTCCACGCGCCGTGTATTGCGTACATCCCGACCCAAGCTATTGAATTTTTCACCATCCACTGACTCGATATTGGCGGTAATACGCCAGTTATGTTCCATCAACCAAGCGGTCATGCCTGATTTTTGTGTGCTTTGCTGGGTGGGGTGTTGATCGAGTCGATACACCGACCAGCTGGTGAGCCATGGGCCCACTGGTTGAATGTGGGTTAATCCCAATCCAATGCCTTGATACTCAAACCAATCCAAAATGACACTGGACGATTTGCCTTGGGTTAGGTTGTAATCGATTGTATTTTGGACAAACCACCCCCATCCTGGGGTATCACGTCGTCCCACACTGGGGACATTCCAGACCACTGAGCGTTCACCCAATGCATAATGGTACACCGGAATCGGAATGGGAAGTGTGGCGATACCAAAAGGCAACGGCACCCACCACACACTGCCCAACGACCAAATCGAGCGGTTGGGGGTATAGTGGACCTGATGGGACCACACATGGGTATGGGGGGCTGTCTCTTATACACATCT
>RGUG01000170.1 GCA_010027915.1 bacterium
GTATGACCGGGTGCCCTTCCATCGAATGAAGGGGGTCCCCTTGCCCCTGACGATTCAAGTGGGGATGAGATGCTTCTCCCCATTGGGTATGGGGATGGAAGGGGACGAGAAAGGGTAGGTCAGTATTGGGGGGATGAGATGGGGCACGATGTGACACCCATTGGGTGAATGGTGGATGATCACCCCACGACAGATGACACCACGGCCCATGTGCGGCGACTCAACTGGATACACCCTGCTGGGCTTTTTGTTCCCTTGTCCCAGTACGATTACCTGGTTGGCATCACCAATCAAGGGAACCCCGGTGTGGCGGGTATCGGAAGTGGTCGGTGTGATGGGTATGAAAGGGGGAGAATGGGGGCCCTTCATGACGCAGGTGAAGTCCCAAGCCTTACTTTTAGGTTATGACGGATGGGGGTGATGGCGTATCGATTGCAGGCACGGTTCCTACACCCCGGAGCACGAGTCAGTGGGCCAATCGCCCGCCCCGAGTGACCCTGGATTCGGGGGCGTTTATGGGGTATTCCAACAGCAGACGCCCATTTCATCATCCATTCATTTTTTTAAGCATTATTTTTTTGTTTTCTCTTGCTACAATAGGATGACATACGTTTAACTTCCCACTACAAAGGATATTTTCATCATGGTTGACAGGATAGTATCATCAGTCGGTGTCCATGCCTTAGTACGATTGTTTTCATCACGTTGTAACGCTGTTTCATCCCAGGTTGCCAAAAGTCTTGATCAATTGCGTTTTAAACTTTCTCCCCGCCATTTATCTGAGGACTTAGTCCAAAGGTTTCAAGTCATCCGTTGGGACACAAAGCATGCATCGAACGATCTGATTCAAGCCTTGGTGGCGGGTCATCAATCGGGCTTGTCCTGGGATTCCCTTCGTGATGTTTGTATCCACCACGATGCGTTGGCTTCTGTGTTCTCCAACAATTACCGGCACCAACAATTGAAAAAATGCTTAACGGCACTTCAGTTGTTTTGGCATCAATCAACTGATTCTTTATCCGGTCTTTCTCGATTGGGCGTTCCGCCCAACCTGACCCAGCGGTTTAAGACCATTTCAGGGGTAATGGTTGGTATGGACGCTCATGTGGCGTGTGATGTGATCGATGAATTACTGGCAAAGCACCCTGGCCGTTTTCATTCCAACGATCGTTTGTTGGTGTACGGGGTGGCGTATGAGAAAGAATACCAAGCGTTTAAGAACTCGTGTGATGCCCTTCGTAAGCAGAAAAGACAAGCGAATCCACCGGAGACAGCTTCAACATCATCCAGACGATCTGTTTCTGGGTCCTCGTCACGTGCTTCAAGTCGCACCAGTGTGGACCGTTTAAACCAACAAGTTGAACACCAAGACACGTTGATGGCTGACATTCGTCAGCGATTATTAGACGAGGCATGGTGCCTCCATTCATCTGGCCAGTTACCCATGGGGCAGTCGTTTTGCACTCAATTTCCTGCTAATGACCAAACACGCCATCTCTGTCAGGCATACTGTGGGTATCGGCAGATCAAGTCGTTGACTGCCCCAATGGTATCCGGTTCTACGTCTCTTGTAGGCACCTTGCCTTCTCACGACAAAGTAGATGGTGTATATCCTAACCCATCTTCTGACCCATTTGAGCGAGTGAAGTTAGCGGAATGGATCATCACCTGCCATGCGATGGACCAACTGCATGAGAATTGGCGTACCGGTTCTTCATCCTCAGCAACCATGAGAAGCCCGGCATTATGGGATAAAATTAACCCTTGGCTTACGAGCCAGTATGGTACCAAACACTATCAATCCAAACTCACTGACGATTGTCGATTGGTGATGGCGATGTGGTTGCATCGTCAGCAAGTGGATGGCGTCCGTGCTGCCCACCCATGGTTTATGGCGGGTGAATCAAAAAATCCTCCGGGTGTTGGGGTGACTCGGCAAGAAACGGTTGAAGATTATTTGGCGGGTATCCAGTCGTTTGATCCGACGATGGTTGATGCGGTGATGACGCTGTACCCCCCTATCAGACGCTTGCAATACAGTGCGATAATACCGCATTCCACCCAAGATGGTGAGGTGCCCTCTTATGACCATGTGGATTTTGTGGCCCGTTTACGTCTTGCTCAGATCAATCGATGGCTTAAATCCGAACTAAAGCCGGATTCTTCCCCAACATCCGTGTCCCAGTCTAATAGGGCGCCATCAAACGGTAAGGTATCACCTTCAAAACCGGCGGGGTGTTTCAGCGTTTTCTCACGATGTTTTTCCTCTTCAAGGTCATCCACCCCCTCACCGTCCCCCCAGACGCCTAGCTCCTTATCTCAACTGTACCGCCAGGCCTTTGGGGAGCAAGCGGAATCATACTTGGAGACTACCCAGCAACGACTTTCCTTGTTTGCCAATGTGTTGCTTGGTGTGATGAGTCGGCGTGACCTCAAGGATTGGGAGGATCTTAAATGGCAGCAATTTACAAATAAATTAATGACTCGGCGGGCTACAGGTGGTGCATCTGGATCGGTTGGTGTGGGGTCAACCGGACACTCGACCAGCCTTTCAGACGAAGAGGTGCAGAGGACGGTCTACAAGGTACGCATCTGTGTGGAAATGATGTTGAAACAAGACGGCTTATTGAAAAAAGACGCAAAAGACCTTGTTGAGTTCAAGCAATGGTCGAAGTGGTGGTGTTGCATTGCCTCATCGTCCCGAGACAACAGGAAAGTACATTTTGGTTCTCAAACCAATAAAAAAATAGACTTTAAGTTACTAAGAAAGCAAGAAAAACAGATCCTACGTCGGCTTCTCGACCAGGTATTAGGGCAATGTCAGACTGGGGAGACGCCAACCACCAACCACACCCAGTCGCTACCCAAGACGTATCAGTGGCCGTCGTGGAATTTGTGGGCTCCCTTTCGACGGCGGTTTGGAGAATTGAGGGCCGTTATGTCGGACCTGATATCGGAGGCCACTCAGACCCACTCCCCCGACAAGGCCAAGCAAGCCATTGACGTACTGAAAACGATTGCAATACAGGCCCCATCCGACAACGCCAAGCAGGCCATTCAGGCACTAGTAAGCATTGCAATACAGGCCCCATCCGACAACGCCAAGCAAGCCATTGAGGCACTGAAAACCATTGCAATAAAGGCCCCATCCGACAACGCCACCCAAGCCATTCAGGCACTAGTAAGCATTGTAACAGAGGCCAAAGCCGACAAGGCCACCCAAGCCATTGAGGTACTGAAAACCATTGCAACAGAGGCCCCAGCCGACAAGGCCAAGCAGGCCATTCAGGCACTAGTAAGCATTGTAACAGAGGCCATAGCCGGCAGGGGCGAGCAAGCCATTGAGGCACTAGTAAGCATTGCAACAGAGTCCCCATCCGACAAGGCCACCCAAGCCATTGAGGTACTGAAAACCATTGCAA
>RGUG01000018.1 GCA_010027915.1 bacterium
GAACGATTAATCAATTATTGCATCAAGCACCAACACTGGTCTATCTTTGAACAAGCTTATTGTACTTTTGAGATTGTAACAAGTAGAGCTATTGCAGCACAAATACTTCGTCATCGCTCATTTACCTTCCAAGAATTCAGTCAGCGTTATTCAACAGCAACAGAACTAGAAGATTTACAATTCCGTAAACAGGGTAAGATACTCGCCCAATACGGGATACCCCACATCCAGTGCATACCCACTTTGGGCCGGTCGGGTGATCTGGTTGCCGTTCACGGCACTGCTCACCCCATCCTGGTCTATGATATAGGTGGCCCCCACCTTGAGCGGGATCATCGGGCACTCGTCACATCCCACCTCCAATCGTCCCGCCATCACATTGCCACCCGTCGATAAGGCGTCCAACCGGAACCGATCCCATTTAACCCACCCTTTCACACCTGCTTTCTGAGCCGAAAACTCACTGGTAGCCCCCCCAGAATCGGTTCGGTATTGGTTGACCAACAACCCGTACCCATACCGAATACCCCGTTGTACCCCGTAATCAATACTGGCCACATCATCATGGGTGTAGCCTATTTTGCGAACCGATAGGGTGCTGGTATCGGTCAGTGTCGCACCCGACCCACTGGCATTGAGGTACGTGTTAATGTCAATGCCCAATTTGACGGGCCCCCATTCAATATCCGGACTCAGACCCAATTTGAAATAGGATTGGTTCCCCACCGTCAAAAACCCCATGGTGGCCTGGTTGCCTTTTTTATCGAATTCGTCCAAAAAATAAGAGACCCCCCAGGCGGACTGGGCCATCAATAGCGGGGCAAGAATCAAGGCAAAATATCGGTTCATTACACGTCCCTTTCTGGTTCATTCACAACGGCGGATGCGATTGGGGTGGGGGCGGCAGTGAATCAAGTTCAGCGGATTGACGTCTTTTTTTGGCATCAAATCCAATAATGGCAATGTCATCCAAAAATTGCCCCTCACTTTTGTCCATCAACTTCCGCCATGATTCTCTTGTTTTTTCTTTGTCTTTGTCAATGATTTTTCGATCTATCATGCTGGCCACCAAGGCCTCTCGGGCCGATTCCATGGCCTGACGGGCCGCCTCCACCCGCTCGTCTTGTTCCTTGAGTTGAACCTCTAATACCGTGAGGTGGTGCTGGCGTAAGATCACCTCTTGGACATCGGTTGATGGGGTCTTGCCCGACATGAGATCCCGCAATGCCTGGTAATGCTCATCTCGGATTTGACGCATCTCATCTCGTTTTTTGATGGCCTCATCATACGCTTGTTCGGCCTGCTGAAAGGCTTCCAGGGCTTGTTTTTCTCGGATTTCGCGGACCTTGAGCACCGTTTCTAACGGGTAACGAAACCGCTTGCTTTTTTTGGCTTTGCTCATCGAAACATGGATTGTAAGTGTTGGACCGTTCGCTCAAATGGCACGTTTTCATCGGTGCCTTGCCTTAAAAATTGGTTGATGGCATCAATTTTATCGATGGCTTGGTCTATTTTGGGGTTGCTGCCCCGTACGTACGCCCCAATGTTAATGAGGTCTTCGGCCTCGATGTACTTGGCCAATATCTCACGCAATTGACCCGTGGCCTTTTTGTGGGCCGGATCGGCAATGACCGAAAACAACCGGCTGACACTGTGTCCAATATCAATGCAGGGATAATGGTTTTTGGCCGCCAAGTCCCGGGATAACACCATGTGCCCATCCAAAATACCCCGTGCCGCATCCGCAATGGGTTCGTCCATATCGCCCCCTTCGACCAACACGGTGTAAATGGCCGTAATGCTCCCCTGTTCAGAGGTGCCGGCCCGTTCCATCAGTCGTGGTAACATGGCAAACACACTGGGGGTATACCCTTTGGTGGTGGGAGGCTCGCCCGTTGCCAAGCCAATTTCACGCTGGGCCATGGCAAACCGTGTCACCGAATCCATCATAAACAACACGTTTTTACCTTGGTCCCGAAAATATTCCGCAATCGCCGTGCCCACCATGGCCCCTTTTAACCGGATCACCGGGGGCACATCGGAGGTGGCACACACCACCACCGATCGTTTTAACCCGTCTTCTCCCAATGATTCTTCAATAAAGTCTTTGACTTCACGCCCCCGTTCACCGACCAAACTAATCACGTTGACATCGGCTTCGCAATTGCGGGCCAACATGCCCATCAGGGTGCTCTTACCCACACCCGATCCGGCAAAGATCCCAATCCGCTGGCCACGACCCAAGGTAAGAATGCCATCAATGGCCTTGACCCCCACCCGCAACACCCGGTCAATCCGCGGTCGTTGCACCGGATCGGGGGGATCTCGGTCAATATCCACCAAGGCCTCATACGGCAAGTCCCCTTTGCGGTCCATGGGCTCTCCCAATCCATTTAACACCCGCCCCAATAACTGCGGTCCCACTTTGACCCGAATGGGGCTACCCGTGGCATAAATGGGGGCCCCGGGCCGAATCCCCCCCATGGGGCCCAAGGGCATTAACAAGACTTTTTCTTCTTTGAATCCCACCACTTCCGACCGAATCGATCGGCTCGCATCCACTTCAATATCACATAGTTCCCCAATAAATACCCCTTGCACCTGGGCTTCGACCACCAAGCCCACAATTTGGACGACTTTGCCCACCACCTTTGTGAGTTCGGCACGGGCAATGGCCTGAAAATAGGGGTCCCAATTCATGGGGTCCCCAATCGGGCCAATATGCGTTGCAAGGTCTGAAGCTTGGTTTTGACGGAGGCATCAATGAAACCCAGCTGGGTTTCAATGATACAGCCACCTCGGTCTTGGTTGGGGTCTTCGGTAATTTCGAGTGATCGGATATCGGGCAAAGCCGCCAAGAGGGCGTCTCGGTATTGACGGGCAGTGGGGGCATCGTGAGGATGCACCTTGATGATGACACGGTTTTTGTCCGTGATGCGTCGAATGGCATCGTCAATAATGGGCCGAATCGCCTCGGGTTGTTGTGCCAACTGGGCATGCAATAATTTTTCGGCAATGGCCATCGCCAGGTCGATGACCACCTGCTCTTGATGCTGAAAATGGGCCAACGTCGCCTGGTTGATGTCGCCGACCATGCCCAACACCGACTGCACCGCATCCAGGTACGCCGATTCCCCTTTGGCCATGCCCTCTTCGGCCCCGCGTTGATACCCTTGTTCACGCAATGCCTGGGCCTCTTGCTCAGCCCGCTGCAACAAGGTTTGGCGATAGGCCCTGACATCGGCCTCAACGGCGGCCCGCCGGGTTTCTTCAAAATGGGTTAATTGCCGCCCAAATACGTCATCGACGGGTGGGAGTTCCGGTTCATACACTGCAGGAAGGGGGTTTGCAACAAGCCCACCATTTTTTTTTGTGGGGAAGCCGAAGCACGAGGTATGGGGGGGCGGTAAGGGGCTGGATTATCCTCCCCAGGGTGTCCTTGTGCATCATGTTGTCGGCCCCTAATTATCGTCATGCCATCGGGTATGGTACCATTACTCGCCATGTTAGCCTACCCAGAAATTAATCCTGTTGCACTCGACCTTGGCTGGGTCTCCATTCGCTGGTACGGGTTGGCCTATCTGGCGGGCCTTTCGATTGGTACCGCCCTGGTGTGGCGACGGTTTCGGCGGATGGGATGGGAACCCGCCGGTATTTTAGATGGGGTCGGAACCCTCATGATCGGACTGTTACTGGGCGGACGTCTGGGGTATGTCGTGATTTATGATGGGATGCGTACCCTATCAGACCCATTGAGTATCCTGGCCATTTGGCAAGGGGGCATGTCGTTTCATGGGGGGTTAATCGGGGCGTCGTTGGCGGGATGGTGGCTCACCCGATCGGGAACCGCATCCCAACGATGGGCCTTGGCCGATACGGTGGTATTGGGGGTGGGACCCGGTTTGTTTTTAGGGCGTCTGGCCAATTTTATCAACCAAGAATTGGTCGGACGTGTGACCCACGTGCCGTGGGGCATGCCGGTGCCGGGGTATGGCCCATGGCCTCGGCACCCTTCCCCATTGTATGAAGCAATGGGCGAAGGGCTGGTCTTGGGGTGCGTCCTGTGGCTGGTGGCGACCCTGTTCAAGCCACGTGAGGGGGTGTTGCTGGGGGTGTTTCTGACGGGCTATGGGCTGATTCGGTTTGGGTTGGAGTGGTTCCGGGACCCCGATCCTCAGCTGGGGTTTCTGGCGGGCTTTACCATGGGGCAGTGGTGGTGTGCACTCATGATACTCATCGGGGTGGGGGTGATCATGCGTCGGAAGGGCCCGCCAAAGTCCAACCATTAGCCCCCGCTAAAAGGGGATCCAACCGGGGGGTGGCCGTTGTGCCCGTTGTCCGCTTTGTTTGATTGGGTCCAAATGGGCTGCCCCATCCAACATCGGATCCGACTGACACGGGGGCTTTTCCCCTTTATTCTTAACCGGCTCGGGCCCGTTACCCCATGGGCAATGCCCTAGGGACACGCCAAAGTCGAAAAATCAGAACCCGGTGAAATGGGATCCAACCGGGGGTATATCGGCCGTTGTTCCCGTTGCCAGCTTTGTTTGATTTGTTCCAAATGGGCTGCCCCATCCAACATCGGATCCGACTGAAACGTGGACTTTCCCCATTTTTTCTTAACCGGCTCGGGCAATTCGGTCACAAATTGGTCATCCGGATACACCACAATGGGGATGGCATGGGGCCTTCGGTTGACAATGTGCCAGGCATTGATCACCGGTGGTTGATTGGGCACCTTGGCCACAATAAAGTGAAACCGATGCCCCGTGTTAATGTCTTCCGTCGATGGATAGGGGGCCCCGTTGGGGTGCGAATGATACAACGCAATCAACAACATCCGATGGGATCGAAAAAAAGCGTGGGCCCGTTGAATGTCCTCGTGGGTAATCACAAACTGAGTCTCTCGTTTTCGGGCCTCTAAATTATGGGTGGGTAAAATCCCTAAAATATACCCATCATGCCCCCCCAAAAAACCACCCGATTCGTGGGGAAAGTGGTCAGTGGCTTGGTTGATAATGGTGGTGTAGTGCCGTTTGGTAAACACAAACCGGTCAAGCATGGGATCCCGTGCTTTTGGGTAATCGAATGCAAAACGTGGACCCTTCTCCCATCATGCTTTTAACCCAAATTTGCCCCTCATGCAGCTCAACCAGTTTTTTGACGATGGTTAACCCCAAGCCCAACCCTTCAATCTGAGCGGTGCCCGCACAGTCTGATTGTTTAAATTGGGTATATATATTGGATAATTGCATGTGGTTCATGCCCAATCCTGTATCGGATAAATGAATTTCAATCCACCGTTTGGTTTCAAATGCATTGATGGCAATGGTGCCACTGGGGGTGAATTTGACGGCATTATTGGCCAAATTGGTTAACATGCGAATCACTTTTTGATAGTCCGCCGTGATCATGAGGGGTCGATGGGGGATGTCAATCGTCAAGACCAATGATTTGGACTCAATGGCCGGTGTCACCGCCTCTTGAACTTGGTATATGGCGTCCACCAAATCAAATCTGGTGGATTGGAGCACCAGGGTACCAGATAACAATTGGGACAATTGCAACAAGTCGTCAATCAAACACTTCAGCCCATGGGCCTCGGTTTGCACCACCCGACAAAGTTGTTGCTGGGCGGGTGTCAGGCCCCCTTTGCTGCCGCGTTGCAACACATCCAGGTATCCGATAATCGAGGTTAGCGGGGTCCGTAACTCATGGCTTACCAATCGCATAAAGCTGTCTTTCGCCTCATTCATTTCCCCAATCCGAGACAAGGGATTCAATACCACCGTGAGGTATTCGGTACCATGATGACCCACCAAGCGAATTTTCACGTGAAACCGACCCAAGGTTTGATTGCGAAGGGGAAACTCCATGGTGATTTCCACCGGTAGTCGCTCACTTAGTACCTCAATCAGGTTTTGTTGGGTCAGGGTGAGCAGGGGAAAGGGTGGGGGGGTCACCAATTGCAACATGTAATGGGCCATGCGACTACAATGCAGGACCTCTAGGGTATCATGATGCAACACCATCACACCGGCCTTGCATTCAGATGATAGGGTATCAACCCATTCTTGTAGGGCGTCCGATAACGACGGGTTGGCGGTCATGCCTCACCTGACAATGACCGATGGGTCATGACATGATGCAATAAGATCCCTGTGGCCACCGACACATTCAGCGACGCCAATTGACCACAGGTTTCGATGGTAATGAGGCCATCGCATTGGCGTAGCACCCGTTGCGAAATGCCCCGCTGTTCATTGCCCACCACCAGTGCCACACGACCCGAAGGGGCCCAGTCTCGCAGTGGTACCCCCTGTTCGGGGGTGGTGCCATACACCCAATACCCTTGTCGCTTCAATTGGTCGATGGCATTGCCAATATTGGCCACCCGCACCAAATCAAGGTAGTGAATGGCCCCTGATGCCGCTTTCATGACCCCCGGGGTTAAAGCGGCATGGCGGTCCTTGGGAAACACAATCCCACGGGCACCAAACAATTCAGCCGATCGCATAATGGCCCCAAAATTAAAGGGGTCTTCCAAATGATCCACGACCAACACCGTGGGGTGATCTCGGCCCAATAAATCCGCCATACTGAGCTCTTTTCTGGCGGCCATTTTGGCAATAATGCCTTGGGTATTGCCTTCTTGTGCCATGGCTTCTATCTGGTCTTTGGTGGCGGTATAAACCGGCACCCCGGTATCGCTGGCCAAGGTAAGCAGGAGGGCCAACTCAGGGGCCGGGGCCACATCCTTGGCCAAGTGAATAGCCGACAACGAGTGCCCGGCTTTCAGGGCTTCTAATACGGCACGTTTTCCTTTAATAAATGGCATGGTACCTCCCGGTAGCGGTGATCATGGGCGATGGGCCCCTTGTCGGGTTAATAAGGGGGCCAAATAACGACCCGTAATCGAGTCAGGATGGGCGGCGATGTCTTCGGGTCGACCTTGGGCGACCACATGGCCACCGTCCGGTCCACCTTCCGGCCCCATATCAATGAGGTGGTCGGCGGTTTTAATCACATCTAAATTATGCTCAATGACCACCACCGTGTTGCCCGCATCCACCATGCGATGCAAGACCCCCAACAACAACTCAATGTCGGCAAAATGCAATCCGGTGGTCGGTTCGTCTAACATATACAAGGTGTTACCGGTACCCCGCTTGCTCAGTTCCTTGGCCAATTTGATTCGTTGGGCTTCTCCCCCACTCAAGGTGGTGGCACTTTGGCCCAACTGAATGTAGCCTAAGCCCACATCGTGCAAGGTTTTGAGTTTGTTATGAATCGCCGGAACGGCCTCAAACAGGCCCAAGGCATGATCCACCGTCAGATTGAGCACGTCACAAATGCGATGCCCTTTGTAATGCACAGCCAGGGTGGCATCGTTGTATCGCTGACCCTTGCAGACCTCACACGTGACATACACATCAGGCAAAAAGTGCATTTCGATTTTGATTACCCCGTCCCCTTCACAGGTTTCACACCGTCCCCCTTTGACATTAAAACTAAACCGACCCGGTCCATACCCCCGAATCTTCGCTTCACGGGTACTGGCAAATAATTCCCGGATGGGGGTAAACAAGCCCGTATAGGTGGCCGGATTGGAGCGCGGGGTTCGGCCAATGGGAGACTGGTCAATGGGAATTAACTTGTCGATGGACTCCCAGCCCTCGATGGCATCGTGGGCCCCACATGGCATGGGTGACCGATTGATCAGGGACGATAGGGCCGCCCGCAAGGTATCGTTAATCAGGGTGCTTTTACCCGATCCGGATACCCCAGTGACCACCACCAGTTGGCCCAAGGGGATATCCACCGTGAGGTTTTTGAGGTTGTGGGCCGACGCATTGACCACCCGGCACACCGCCCCCGTATAGGGTCGTCGGCGGTCAGGGATGGCAATGGCACGCTTGCCTGACAAAAAATGCCCGGTCAGCGAATCGGAATGGGTCAGGATACCGGCCACCGACCCAGCATACACCACATGCCCCCCATGAGGGCCTGCCCCAGGGCCAATATCCACCACATAATCCGCTTGCCGTATCATGTCTTCATCGTGCTCAACGACCACCAAGGTGTTACCCAAGTCCCTCAGATGAAGCAAGGACTCAATCAGGCGTTGGTTGTCCCGTTGGTGCAACCCGATACTCGGTTCGTCTAATACATACAACACGCCGGTAAGACCCGACCCAATTTGGGTCGCCAGTCGAATCCGCTGGGCCTCGCCCCCCGACAGAGACCCTGCCTTGCGGTCTAAACTTAAATACCCCAATCCCACTTGGGTTAAAAACCGCACCCTCGCATCGATTTCCCGGTGTATTTTGGATGCAATGGCCCGCTCTTGGTCGGTAAACGCCGTGGTGGTCACCCATGTGAGCAGTTGGGTTAAATTCATCCGGGTAATGTGGTGAATGGGATGCCCATGCACCCTAACGGCCATGGCATCGGGTTTTAACCGAGACCCCTGGCATACCTCGCATGGTTTGGACATCATGTACGGATGGAATGCTTGGCGATAGGTTTCGGATGCGGTGCTGTAACGATGCCGCAAGACGGTGATAATGCCGGGGAATGTCCAAGGATTTCCCTGTCGCGTGCGTCGGGTCCGACGTCCCATGGCGGGAAAAGCCCCTGTGGTGGGCCCATCCCCGTATAACAACCTTGCCTTCAGTGGGGCGGGAAGCTTGGCATACGGGGTACTCATGGGCACCCCTGCCTCATCAAACATCAGTGCCAAATGACGCTGGTAATAGGACCCCGTTAAATCGATTAACCCGTTGTTGGCCGATGCAAAGGGGCGGTCCGTAAACGGAAAGACCAAAGCCTCGTCAAAATCATGGCATTCCCCAATGCCTTTGCAGGTGGGACACGCCCCCAGGGGGGAATTAAACGAAAACAACCGATGGGTAATCTCAGGCATGCTAATCTGGCACGTGGGGCATGACATGCGTTCCGACAGGCTGAGTGTGCCATGTGCCGATTCGACCACTACCATCCCCTTGCCCATTCGCACGCCCGTTTCCAGTGACTCTACCAATCGGGCCGGATCCGATTCAAGGACCAAACGGTCGACCACCAGGTCGATGGTATGGGCCTTTTTTTTGTCCAAAGACGGCACCTCATCCAATCGATGAATGGCCTGATTCAATCGAATCCGTGTAAACCCCTCTTGTTGCAATTGGGCCAATAATTGGCGGTGTTCACCCTTTTTGGCGGCCACCAATGGGGATAAAATGGTGACCATCGTATCCGCTGGCCATGCCTGAACCGCCCGACACATTTCATCGATACTTTGGCCTTGAATGGGCTGTCCACAACCTGGACATTGGGGCACCCCTATCGAGGCATATAACAACCGTAGGTAATCATAAATTTCGGTGATGGTTCCCACGGTGGAGCGTGGGTTTTGCGACGTACTTTTTTGATCGATCGAAATGGCGGGTGATAGGCCCTCAATGGCGTCCACATCGGGTTTGTCCATCTGATCCAAAAATTGACGGGCATAAGACGACAACGATTCCATATACCGACGCTGGCCTTCAGCAAAAATGGTATCAAACGCCAACGACGATTTACCGGATCCGGACAACCCCGTGAACACCGACAATTGACCCCGGGGAATCCGGAGGGAAATATTTTGAAGGTTGTGGACCCTGGCCCCATAGACCTCAATATCAGGTCTCATGACACCGAATCCATTGGTCGATTAACCCCAGGCCCCAAGACCCACTTTTTTCAGGGTGAAATTGACACCCCAGCACACGATCCACGGCAATGGCCGATGCAAACGGTATACCATGGGTGGTGCGGGCCAACACCAGCCCTGGATCGTGGGGTACCACATAATACGAGTGGGCAAAATACGCATACGCAGGATGAGATGACGGGGCCATATACCCCCACGGATCGGGATGATCACTGACCGACACCTGGTTCCATCCCATTTGAGGCACCTTCTCAACGGCACGATCAAAGGCACGCACTTGCCCCGCCCACACCCCCAATCCGTGGGTACCCCCGTCTTCTTCAGAAGTATCAAACAACAGCTGATAGCCCAAACAAATGCCAAAGTAGGGTTTTTTTTGATTCAAATGCCGACGAATGCCTTGCCCCAGTCCGGTGTCACGTAAGGCGGCCATGGCACTTCCCATGGCCCCCTGCCCCGGCACCATCAACGCCCATGTATCGTCCAACTCTTGGGGGGTGCGCACCCGATAGGGGGTATGTCCCAAATACAAAACGGCATTCATGACGCTGCCAATATTGCCCATGCCATAATCCAAAATGCCCACACCAGTCATGATCAAACGGTACCTTTTGATGCCGTCATTTGACAAGATAGCACCGACCCATTCATGGGTCGGTACGGGGTGGGCGATTGTACGTCGAATCCACCAAGGTATGGGCATACAGTTGCATCAAGTGACGTGCTTTTTCGGGGGATACGGCATGGGTTTCCAGTGCACGCCGGATCAATTGGTTGAATCGGGTAAATAAGTCCTGGGTATCATATCGGCAGTATTGAATCACATCTCTCACGGTATCCCCATGGATAATAGTAGGGGTGGCGTGGGGCTGGTGAATATCCACCGATACCACATGCGGATCGCCAAACAAGTTGTGCAAGTCACCCAATGTCTCTTGATACGCCCCAATTAAAAAGACGCCCAACACATACGGAACATCGGGCTGGATGGCGTGAAGGGGGATGGTGCTTTCAATACCGTGTTGACCCACAAACTGGTCGATTTTGCCATCACAATCACACGTAATGTCTGAAATAATGGCATGGTGACGGGGGGCTTCGTTCAGCCGGTGAATCGGCAAAATCGGGAAGATTTGGTCAATGGCCCACACATCGGGAAGGGATTGAAAAATGCTGAAATTGCCATAATACACATCCGCCAGTTCTTTGCGTAAGGCCATGGGTAAATCAGGGTGGGTTTGTTGAATGGTTCTTGCCAACTGCCATACCAATGATTCCGCCATGACCCGATCATCCAAGGTGGCCTGCCCATCCCGAAAACACCCGTACACCTCATCTCGATGTGCCAATGCACGCTCAAATGCTTGTAAGGGATCGGAGACTTCCTGACCAATGTCCTGCAACTCGTGGATCAATGGGTGATGGGCTTCGGTTACGATCAGGGGCTGGTCACTGGGGGTGTGTTGGTTGACATCTAAGACATTAAAAATTAAGGCAGAAGAGGCCGCTACCGTGGCCCGGCCAAATTCGGAAATAATCAATGGATGGGGAATGTGATGCTGGTCCATCACACGGGCAATGGTACCCATCATACAGGTGGCAAAATCGGGTAAAGTATAATTTTTGCTCATGGCATGGGAGGTTTGATGGCCAATATAATCCACGGCCAACCCCCCCCCAATATCCATCATCCGCAAGGGAACGCCAGCCCGCACCAATTCCGTATAAAAATAGCAGGCTTCCGTGGTCGCCGACTCGATATCGGATAACATGGGCAATTGGGACCCAAA
Source organism: bacterium (assembly GCA_010027915.1). The sequence continues at coordinate 11,503 of RGUG01000018.1, forward strand.
ATGAAAATGAACCAATTGCAGGGCATCCAACAGGTTGGCGTCTTGAAGCAAGGTAATGACATGGTTGATTTGAATGGCATTGAGCCCAAAGACACTGCGAATCCCACCGGTTTGTTGCCAATGACCCGACGGCTTGGTGGCCAATTTCACCCGAATGCCCAGGGTGGGCATGACCCCACTTTCTTTGGCAGCGGCAATCAAGAGGGGGACCTCATACAACGATTCAATCACCAACACCGGGCACACCCCCAGTTGAGAGGCCCCCAAAGCCAACCGAATTAAGGCGGGATCTTTATACCCGTTGATGATGATGGTGGTGCCGGGTTGGGCATAAGCCAACGCAATATTTAATTCGGCTTTGGTGCCCACTTCAAATCCATGGCCATAGGGTAACCCAACCCGACACATGGCATCGACCACCTGATGCTGGTGATTGACTTTGAGTGGATAGACCCCCTTGTATGCGTTGCGATACCCAACGGTATCAATGGCCTGATGAAAGGCGGCATAAATTCGGTTGAGTGATTCTTCAATCAGATGAGGAAAACGCAACATAATGGGCAAGGGGGCATGGTGACTCACTTGTTGGACCAGGTCATATAAATCCACTGGCGGGGTGTGTCCGTCGGTGGCACACAAGATCAGATGCCCCGCCTCATTGATGGCAAAATGCCCCTGGCCCCATTCAGTCAGGCGATACAGCGACGCTGCATCCTGAATCGACCAATCGGTGTCACAAGTGGATGAGACGGGGTGTGAATAACTCATAAGGTCCCCCAAACTGGGTGGGATACCACTGTCAATGATGACAGGGTTGGATGAGACGGTTACAAAATGCCTCAATCATCAACTGCACCTGTTTGATACGGTACCGATGAGACATTGTGTAACAATCTGACGGTGTCACCCACATGAACGGTCGTGATAGACCTATCATGAGGTAGCAGAAGTGTACGCATATTTGGCCTAATCTTCAACCTATTCGTTCCCTTAGACCGGGTCTCGATAAGAAAGAGCCCAACAGGCCATTCTGATCACCATTGGTTGGGGGCACTCCCTATCCACAAGACACGCCCTGTGCGATCCCCTTGGCT